>JBMYOR010000157.1:0-6306 GCA_049599535.1 Bacteroidia bacterium
CCTTGCCCAATTCTTTTTAATTATGGCTAGTGGGCAGTTTAAAAATTCGATAACCGATATTTACTCCGGCACCTGAGTAAATGGCTCTGCTGGCACCTAGTAAATACCCCGGAGATGCATTTGATGAGTTTACCTTGTTTTCTTGATCAAACATAATAGCTCCATCAAAATATAAAATGGCTTCGATCCGCTCAGTTAGGTTTTCGTAAAAGTATATTCTATTGCCAATGCCATAAGAATTAAAATTATTATCAATTGATCGTGTAACGGTTTGAAAATTAGGGCCATTGAGTACCGTGGTATACTGCTCGTTTGTTTGCGAAGCAATAAAATATGCCGAAATCCAAAATCTAGGTATGATTTTGTAGTTGAGGTTAAAGCTTACATAGCTGCTATTGCTTAAGCCCCAAATATTTTTTTCGATAAATCGATAAGGAAGGTTTTCAAAACCAATTTGAATAGACCCGGCCCAGTATTTATTAAGGTGAACCATGCCATAAGCTTCAAATTCCATTTGATTTAAACCAATTGAAATTAGTGGCCTTGCAATGTCGAAACCAATTGAATATTTATATTGATTAACAGGTGGGAGCTGTGCTTGGCTAGTAGTAGTTGCGCATGTAATCAGCAAAAGTGCTATAAGAAAAATACGTTGAAAGCGAATCATTAGGTTTGGCTTCAAATTCATGTATAAAAGGAAGACTGGTAGCGTTTGAATCAATTTGGAAATTGTTTACGGAAATTACGTAGCCACAGCCATTTTGAAAGTTTTCATCTAAAGTGTACTCTATTGTAAAAGAGTCAATTATATTGGCTCCATCGGTAAAGTAATATGTTTTTTTGTTTTCGAGAATTGGTAAGGTAATGGTAACTGCTCCGGTATTTGATGCACAATTATTATCAATAACAAGGGGCTTTTTAATACCGTCGGCATTTACTTCGCTGTAAAGGCAATTGTTGTGAATCATGATATATACTTCAGGTTCGCCTTGTTCATAACAATCGCTACCGCATGATGAGAGCAATAGGGCAATTAGCGCCATAATACTTAGGTGCCAATGTGCTTTAAAATATCTTTTGGTAAACTTCATTTTGTTCTGTGTGTCCTTTTTTAGCTTCTAATATTTCAAAAACATTTTCTTTAATGGTATGTGCAATGGTTCCCGTGGGCAAATCGTTGCAATCAAGTCCAAAAGGATCTTCAATTTCTTCGGCCATTAATTCAATTCCAATAAATGCAAAGAAAACAAACATGGTTAATGGAATAGTCATTAAATGAAAAGTTGAATCAAGGGCAAATGGCATTACTAAGGTATATGCCACAATAAATATCTTTATATACACAGCGTAAGAAAAAGGAATAGGTGTTTTCTTGATTCTCTCACATGCCCCTAAAATGTCGAGCAATGACTGTAATTGTGGTTTAAAGTTTAGGTGGTCTTCTCCGGTAATTTCTCCTCGCTTGTAAACATCTTGCACCAATTGATGTATTTGATATGAGATGTGGTTGGGAATATGGCTTTTGTTTGCGTAGGTCTTTTTGTCTTCTTCGCTCAAATAAATCAGCTCTTCTGTTTTTACTCCACCTCGTAAGTGCTCCTTAAATGCAATGCAAAAGTTTGAGATATAAACCGCCATTTGGTGTCTATCAGCATGATTGTTTTTATCAAAAGTAGCATGCGTGGTAATGGCCATGTTTCTACAATTGTTTACCAAAGCGCCCCATTGTTTGCGGCCTTCCCACCATCTATCATAAGCTGAGTTGGTTCTAAAAACAAGCAAAATGGACAATACAATTCCTAGAAGTGAGAAAATGCTAGGGTTAAGTAAAATGCCATCTACAAGTCCAAAATACTCAAGGGGAATGCAAACGGCAGCCGAATAAACGCCAACCAACAAAACCGAACGTATGATTCTAGTCATGGTCCAGCTTGTGGCCAAGTGCCTTATGTCTTTTAAGAAATTCTTATTCGGTTGGTAAACGATCATATTTCGGCAATGTATTGATGAACAAAGCTAATACTCATGGCGCCTTCGCCGGTAGCGCTTGCCACTCTGTTCATTGCGCCGCTTCTCACATCACCGGCTGCAAATATTCCTGGAACACAAGTTTCTAGATTAAAGGGTTCTCTGTGCCATTTCCAAATAGATTTGAAATTATCGCTTTTATATAAATCCCTACCCGTAAGCAAAAAGCCTTTTTCATCTTTTAGCAATTGTTCGCCAAGCCATTCGGTGTATGGCTTTGCACCAATAAACACAAAGAGAGCTCCAGCTTCTTTTTCTGATGATTCGTTGTTTTCCATATTTTCAATTACCAAACTTTTTAGTCTGTCGCTACCTTTTGCTTCAAGTACTTGGTGTTTGCCCAAAACATGAATATTTTCAGTTCCATTAATTTGGTCTATTAGATACGAAGACATGGTTGATGTTAGATCCGGCTTTCTTATTAGGATGTAAACATTTCTTGCAAATTGAGAAAGATACATAGCGCCTTGACCTGCGCTGTTTCCGCCTCCAACAATATATACATCTTGGTCTTTGCAGGCTCCTGCCTCGGTAGTGGCTGCTCCATAATAAACACCGGCACCGGTAAAATCATCTACGCCTTTGGCCGGATGTCTTCTGTAATCTACGCCTGTGGCAATTACCAAACTTTTTGTATTTATTGAGTTGCCATCTTTAAGCGAAATGGTTTTGAAATTCTCCATAACTGAAATATGCGCTACTTCTTGCGGCGAAAGAAATTCAACACCAAATCGAGTGGCCTGAGTTACTGCCCTGCGTGTAAGGTCAGCTCCGCTCAAACCATTAGGAAAACCCAAATAGTTTTCAATTCTAGAGCTTGTGCCAGCTTGTCCGCCGGGAGCTCTTTTTTCGATCATGAGCGTATTTAGTCCTTCTGAGCCACCATACACTCCCGCAGCCAAGCCAGCGGGTCCGGCACCAATAATAACCACATCATACATCTGCTCTTTGGCTTTTGGACTTAGGCCAAGTTTTTCGGCAATGTTGGTTACATCTTCAGCACACTCGTAGCTACCATCTTCAAAGAAAACAACGGGTAGGTCTTTATGCTCAATGCCATTAACTTGGGTTAGATCTTTAGCATCTTGACTGGTTTCTATATCATACCACTTGTATGGAAATAAATTGCCTGATAAAAAGTCTTTAACCTTGTGCGATTTAGGGCTAAACTGGTAACCAATTACCTTGATGCCATGATATTCAGGAGTATGGTTGGCTTCCCACTCAGATAGTTGATCATCAATTACTGGGAATAGCTTTTCTTCTGGTGGATCCCAAGGCTTCATGAGATAATAGTCTAACTGCACATCATTAATGGCTTTTATAGCAGCATCGGTATCAGAATAAGCGGTTAGCAAAATTCTTTTGGCTTCGGGATATATCTTTTTTGCTTTTTCTAAGAATTCAACACCCAACATTTCGGGCATGCGTTGGTCACTTAAAAACAGGGCCACATTTTCACCTTTTGCCTTAAGTTGTGGTAGGCTTTCTAAAGCTTCATTGGCCGATTCGGTGCTTATTACTTTAAACTGCGATCCGTACTTTTTACGTAGGTCGCGTCTCACCGCTCTTAGCACCTGCGGATCATCGTCTATTGAGAATATTATTGGTTTCATTTTTTTTTTAGTGACTGAGTTTATGAGTGACTTAGTGACTGAGCTTATCAGTGAATTAGCTTTTAAAGTGAATTAGTTTATAAGTGACTTAGTGAATTAGTGACTGAGTTTTTATAATGTGTTAATGAATTGGTTGTTGGATTGAATTAGCTTTTTAAAGTGACTTAGTTTGTTAGTGAATTGGGTTTATTGTCGGTTTGCATTTGTGTGAACTAGTGTGGTAGCATAGGGTGAAATTTAGCCTATATTAGGCTATTGGTTCATTTTATTATTTTAAAATTGAGTTGTAGAAGCTTGAAAGCATTTTGTTTATTTCGTCGGCTTGCTCCCTGAGTTTAATAGAGTCTCCATAACCAAGATCATGGGCTAAAAGTAACTGGTAATGAGATTCATCTAAACTGGCTTGAGCAATATTTAGAAATCTGAGTTTGTCATTTTTTCCATTTCTTCTTGTTCCTTCAACAATATTAGTAGGTACCGATGCAGATGAATCTCTCAATTGTGATCGTAATCCATAAATTTCAGATTTCGGAAAATTCTCTGAGTATTTGTAAACAGCCAAAACATATTGATGCGCCTTTTGCCAAACTAGCAAGTTTTCATAACTATATTTCTTCATTCAATTATTTTAAAACTCAACAATATAACTCTCTTTTGACTTCTTTCTAATCCACTCAGTCACTAAGTTACTCAGTCGCTTAGTCACTGAGTCACTGAGTAACTCATTCACTCATCCACTGATTCACTCAGTCACTCAGTCACTCAGTCACTCATTTACTCATTTACTCAGTCGCTCATTCACTCAGTCACTTCAAAAACACTCAAACAGGTAAACAAACTTCAAACTCCGTATTTCCTTTTTTAGAGTTTACGCGTACTTCTCCGCGGTGTTGTCGTACAATTTTGGCTACTACATCAAGACCCAGTCCGGTGCCTTTGCCCATCTCTTTGGTAGTAAAAAATGGATCGAATATTTGATTGATCATTTCTTCAGGAATTCCAGGGCCGTTATCTATTATGTAGGTTTTAACAAAGCTGCCGTCAACTATGGTTTTTAATGTAATGGTAGGGTTTGGTTCTTCTTTGTAATCTGCTAAAGCATCTATGGCATTGTCAAGTATATTGGTAAAAACTTGGTTCAATTCGCCAGGAAAGCCATTTATTGGTGGGAGCGATGCTGCGAAATCTTCAATAAAAATAATCTTGTTTTTCTTGATCTTATGTTTGAGCATGGTTACCGTGCTGCGTAAGCCATCGTGTATATCAACTTTTTGGATATCGCGGCTACGGTCCATGTGGGTGTAGCCTTTTATTGATCCAATAAGGTCAGCAATTCTAGTAGAAGCTTCCTGTATCTCTTCAACCATTTTTTCGGTTGATAAATTATTTTCAATCCAACCAATAATGGGTCTAAAGTTATCTGAAGGTACATTGGCTTTTATCATTTCAAGATCGTCAATACTAAAGTCAAACTCCACAAGATTTTCTACCAAGTCAAAAGGGCTTTCAATATCGTTGTCTTCAAGCCAATCGGTTAAATCATCTTCAAGGTCATTTCTGTCCATTAATGACATTTGATTTGACTTATGATTGTCAATTTTTGAAAAGAGTAAGTCATTTATTGTGTCAACTTGTTCAGAAGCCATTTCAATTTGAATCACCTTTTTGAATTTATCGGGCTGACCTTTAAGGTGATCTCTAAGGGCATTGGCGCTTCTTACAATTGCCGATGCAGGGTTGTTGAGTTCATGAGCCAAACCGGCAGATAACTTACCTAAAGACATAAGCTTTTCATTCTGAATTTGGAGCGTTGTGAATGTTCTGATTCTGTTGGTCATTACATGAACAAAGGCTTGGGTTAGTTCAAAATGCTGCGTAATCATCTCATTGAAGTGCTTTTTGTGGAAACAGATGACTTTTGCTTGCGTTTCGGCAACCCCGTTTCCTGATGCGTTGGTCATTCGAGAATAGGGGAGAAGACCTGTAATATCGCCAGTGGTCATTTTGCCCACTTCCCTGCGTTCGCCGTTTCTTTCCAAATGTATTCTAAAGTCTCCTTCAATAATTATATATAGTTGATCGGCAACATCTCCCTTTGAGAAAACGGCTTCGCCCACTTTAAAATCTCTAATGTTAGAATTGTCTAAAAACCAATTAAGTTGGGGCTCTGGAACACTTTTTAGCGGCTCCAGATTTTTCAAAAAATCAATATGGCTCATGGCTGTATTTTGGCTTACAAGTTGTGAAAATAATACCAAACAATACAGGTGCGACAAAGTGGCTAATAATTGTTTAGGGGTGACGATCATGTTGCCACAAGGCTTTTCGATGGAATGAATTCCATCGTTTTTGATCAGTAACGAGCGATTTCAATCGCTCGCACGAAGGATGAAATAAGAGAAAAACTCAATTTATAACTTTAAGATTTAAGTCCCGAAACCCCTATAATTGTTTTTTGTATTTTTCAGCAAATTCAAATTATTGCTATGAAGGCATTACTTACTCTTGGTTTTCTATTTTTAAGTGTTGCGCTTCTCAATGCCCAGCATTTGGAGCTTCAAAAAATTGATGGAAAAAGAAGCATAAAGCTAAAACCGAACAGGCAGGTTACTTTAATCAATAGCGATGGCGAAAAGCTGGAAGGGAAACTAATTATGTTTGA
>JBMYOR010000158.1:0-6287 GCA_049599535.1 Bacteroidia bacterium
TTCTTAAGCCTTTGAATATCTAACTTATCTGAACTAATAGCATGCAATACTACCTGACCTTTGGCATTAATAATAGAATAGTTATCTTTTTTAGATAAGAATAAGTTTTGTGACGAAACAGGATTTGGCCAAACCTGAAACGAGTTTAAAGTTTCTTGTTCAAAGTTCAAAGTCCGCGTTTCGCTGTATTCAAACTGGCCGTTGTAGTCGATTTGTTTGAGGCGATAGTAAATAGTTTCTCCCCGAATATCTCGGGACGTGAGTTTTTGGTTGCTTGTTTCTAGTTGATCTATAAACTGATAATCTGTGGTTTCTAAAGTGGTTCCCTGTCCTTGAACGGTGCCAACTTGCTCCCAAGTTTGGCCATCAAAGCTGCGTTGTACTTCAAAATGGCTGTTATTCTCTTCAATGGCGGTTTGCCAGTTGAGCACGGCACTTCGGCTGTGCTCAGTGTCCGTCTCAATGTTCGGGTTGCTGAGCGAAGCCGAAGCAAGCCATTGGGCATTAAAGTAAGTAAGATCTACGGGCAAAGGCGAACTATTATCTCCTACACCTAAATAGTATAGATTGGTAGAAAAATCCATAGTACGGGTTTGAAAATAAGGATCAGAGCCTGTTGCAGCGCTGTTTGAACTTGGTTTTTGCCAGCTACTTGAAACTCCATTTTCCCAATAACCAATACCACAATTGGTTCTTGTAAAATTGGCTTCTTCAGCTGCATCCCAACCTATTTGCACTACAACATCATTTACAGCTGAGCTTGCCTGTATAGTCCAAGTCTCTGTTACTACATTGGCAGTAAACTCGGTTGTTGGGTTGGTTGGGTTAGTAAAAACGCCATTGCTAACGCCAACGGTAAATTCAGCATCTCCACCATCGTCTATTATTATTGGTAAATATGGGTTACGGCCAATGGGTAGGGTAACTGGACTAGAGCCTACAGTTGTTTTTACCATACCATCTCCGTTTATTTTAATATATGAAGAAGAAGAACCATGCGATGTAGTGCCAGATAGGGTTAGGGTATGGTCATTTAATTCAATATCGCCATCAGTTAGGGTTAACGCCCCCCCTATAGTTAAATCGCCTTCAAGGCTTATGTCGCTACTATTATCTATTTCTAATGCACCCACGGTTCCGCTGCCACCTAATTGTTGCTTGGTTGATCCTTTAAGGGTTATTTTATTTACTCCGGTTGCTGTTCCGTTTACAATTACATCGCCAGTTATATTTATGTCGGCAATAGATGTAATGGTTTTGCCAGAATTTACTTGAAGCCTGCTATAGGTATTTGAGGCAGTTGAGCTTAGGGTTAAATCATGAAATACAGCCAGTTTATCAGTTGATGATGATGGTGCTGTACCACCTTTCCAGGTAGCGCTAGATGTATGCGATCCTGCTTTTATGGTTTTAAAAGGTTCTCGGTCAGCTGCTGAAACCCAATAGGTTCCTGAGAAATTATTTAATGTTCCATTATTTGAATTACTTGTTAAATCGGGTAGAGAAGAACCTGTGGTTTCATTAAAATCATAATAAGCTATTAGCCCCGATTCATCTCCATTTAAGGTGGCGTACATATTGTCTTGAATCTCGGTTTGGGTTCGTTCATCGTTCCAAACTCTTACATCATCAATTTTCCCTTTAAAGTCATAACTTGCGTTAGGGTTTCCACCTAAAGAGAAATATACAGTTGATGATGTAGCTGTTTCTGCGCTACCATGTTCAAAACGAATGCCATTTACATAGAGTAAAATATTATCACTTTTGTAAACAACCGCCACATGAATCCATTCATTAGCGGTTATTTCATAATCAGGCTCAAAAAAGCCATTGCCCTTTGAAACAATAAATTTATTTGAATTTGATTTTATCATTAAAAAGCGATCGTAGCCTCCATCATCATTTGTAAATATTGCTTGATAAGAACCGTAATTTAATCGAGATGGATAAACCCACCCTTCCCAGGTGGTTGTAGCTAAAGTAGATGGTTGTACATCTAAGGTGGTAGAAACGTAATCATTAAGGCCATCAAATTCTAATGCATTTCCTGGCCCTACTAGTTTTAATGAATTCGCTTTATCAATTACAGGGCTTTCTGAGTTTACCCAATTAGAACTTGTTCCTGTAAGTGTAAACCCCCTTAAGTTTCCTTGATTATTATTCGATGATACATCGGGCAAGTAGCCTTCTTCACTTTGATCAAATTTATAATAAGCCAATAAACCTGATTCGCTACCCAAAAGCGATTTAAAACGATGTTTTTCTAATTCGAATGAAGTTCTAATACCTGCCCACAGCCTAAATTCATCCATTTGTCCATTAAAATATTGAGAATTATTTTTTGTACAACCTAACTGCCATTGACCTGTTGCTGACTCGGCTGTTTCACTTTGTGTTTTTTCCAAGTTTCCATTTAGATAC
Organism: Bacteroidia bacterium; assembly: GCA_049599535.1. GTDB lineage: Bacteria > Bacteroidota > Bacteroidia > CAILMK01 > JACPUW01 > JACPUW01. The sequence goes on from JBMYOR010000158.1 coordinate 2,422, forward strand.
ATATTCACTTCGCCACTTAAGTAAGTGATCACAACATGATTCCATTGATTTAACTGTACTGTGTTGGTACTTTGAATCCCTGCGCCGTTGATATTGCACTTTAATAAACCATTAGAAGCAATGGCTATGAAAGTTCGGCCAGTACCGCTACCGTTTTGTTGCGATACTAAAGATGGGTTATTTGAGTAGTTACTTACGTTGAACCAAAGCTCAATTGTAAATCCGCCAGATGTTATAGGGTTAAAAGTCAATGAATTTAAATCTACTTTGTCATTAGTTCCGTCAAAATCTAGCGCATAACCTGAGCCAATTCCTGAGTAACCAATGGTAATTTGGTCGTTGGCTCCTAAGGCATCTAAATCTGTATTGAAAATGATTTGGTTTCCATTAAAAGTGTAGTTTACATTATTCACTACGGCAAAGTCTCCACTTGTGCCATTTCTGGCCAATAAATAATATGATAAATCTGGATTTTGAGCTTGGTCTAAATCAATGGTAATATCAAGGCTTCCACCATTGTTGTTTGCATCAGTTTTAGCCAATGTCCAAGTCTTATTAAATCGTTGGGCTACATTGGTGCTACTTGGCAAATCATTGGTTGATTGCGATAATGTGCCTAAAACATTTGTAATTTCTAATTTGTCGCCTTCATCTTGAAGGGCATTTCCGTTGTTTTCATTGCTTGTCAAAGCGAGCCCGTGTAAAGTTATAGAATTGTCTTTTCCATGCTCAATTGCGTAATCAATATCTATTCTCCATGTATCGTTAAATGAACCTGTATTGCCGTTTTCATCAATTGAAGCACCGCCAAAAACGTAAGCATTATTATTTACCACATAAGAGATGTGTGATGACCTTGCGCCAATTATTGATGCATAATCTGTGGTGTTTACGGTGTTGTAATTGGCATTGGCGGCTGTGGTTTTACTTCCTTTTATCCAAATCCAGTTGGTGCCGTTGTGCATCCAAAAATCATTAAGCCTGCCTTGACTACCCGATTCTCCATAACCATAGCCTCCAAAAAGCCATAAAAACCCGTTTTCATCTTGCCAAACAGTGCTTGCTTTTCTGGCTCCAGGCAGATTGTTAGTTGATGCTACATGTTGCGTGCCATATTCACCAAGTTCATTTCTTGTACTGCTGCCATACATCCAAGTCCAGTTGGTGCCGTCCCATTTCCATACATCGTTAAATGAGCCATAAGAGCCACTGGCATCATGACCATCTCCACCAAAAAACCAAAAATTGCCATCAGCATCTTTCCAATAACTTGATCCACTTCTGCTACCAGGCATGTTGGTAGAAGCAGAAATACCTTTTGAACCATATACGCAGGCGGCATTTTTCAAGTCACTTCCTTTTACAAAAGTCCAGCTAGTGCCATCAAATTTCCATAAGTCAGATAACCTACCCAGGTCGCCGTTTTTATCGTAACCACGCCCACCATAAAGCCACAAATTACCGCTTGCATCTACCCATCTACTGCTCCCTGTACGTGCACCGGGTGTTAAAGCACCAGAGTAAACGCCACTGCTATTCGTGCTTGAACTTCCGCTTATCCAAGTCCATTTGCTACCGTTCCATTTCCACAAATCGTTGAGGTAATAATCGGTACCGCTATCTTCATATTTACCACCAAAAAGCCAAAGGTCATTGCCATCACTCCATAATAGGGCATCTTCTCTTTTTCCTGGCGTATTGGCGCTTGCTGCAGTTCCTTTGGTACCATAAACTGCCACCATGTCTTTTTCATCGCTGCCGTTTATCCAGGTCCAATACCCCGTTGAAGGATCTCTTTTCCATAAATCATTTAAATGGCCTTCATCGCCGTTTTTATCATAACCTAAGCCGCCATAGATCCAAAGGGTTTCGTCATTTTCTTGGCATGATGCTATTGACTTTCTGGCGCCTGGAGCTCTCATACTGGGCCCACCTTTTAAATCATAATCACCACTAATATGATTTCCGCTTTTACCTGCTACCCAAGCCCATTGAGAGCCATTAAACTTCATTAAAAAATTAGGGTCTCTATTATATTTTACCACATTCGCTGTTTTTGAACATAGATAAGAAAAGAGCCCATTATGGCAATAAGTTAAATAAGTATAACTAGAATCTCTATATCCATTGCCTCCGAATAAATAGAATATGTTGTTTGAATCAAACCATGAAACCATGTTAGACAATGAACCGGGATGATTGCTGCTTGAGTATGAACCTTTACTGCCTAGTTTTGAACTTTGGTATATCGTTTTTCTTCCACTAATCCAAGTCCAGTTATTACCGTCCCATTTCCATAGATCGTTTAAATATCCAGTTTTAGCATTTGCTCTACCATACCCCCCAAATAAGTAAACCGTGCCATTGCTATTAATACTAATGGTGCTATTATATCTTGCTCCAGGGGTAGATGAACTGTTGGTGTAATTTTTAAGGTTATAAATACCGTAACTATTAACCGCTGAACTTCCACTAATCCAGGTCCAGTTTGTACCGTCCCATTTCCACAAATCGTTTAAATATCCACCTGATGAATTGTAATATTTGTACCCCCCAAAAACCCAAAAATTATCATCTGAATCTACCCAACCTGATGCATTTCTTCTACTCTTTGGCAAGTTGCTCGAAGCACTTTGATTTTTGATGCCATAATTTCCACCATTATTAATTGTACTATCGCCTGATGTCCAAGTCCATTCACTGCCATCCCATTTCCATAAATCGTTTAAATAGCCACTTGTAGAATTATCATAACTGTATCCACCAAATAACCACAAATTATTGTCGCTATCTTTAAATGGAACCGAACCATATCTTGCTCCTGGTACTGGTCTTGAGCTTGTTGTTAGTTTAGTGCCATAAACTCCCTTGCTATTTACAGCATTTGAACCAGAAATCCAGGTCCAATTATTACCATCCCATTTCCATAAATCGTTTAAATAACCTGCATTAGAATTATCATAACCATAACCACCAAATAACCAAAAGTGGCCGTTATCATCAATCCAAGATACAGCTTGATTTCTTGCTCCGGGCAGGTTATTTGACGAAGCCACACCCTTGCTACCATAACTACCTTTTATGTTTTTTGATTTATTACCTGCAATCCATGTCCAGTTTTGGCCATCCCATTTCCACAAGTCATTTAAATAACCCTGACCCCACAAATCATTTCCATAACCTCCAAACAACCAAATATTACCATTGTTATCTTTAGCAATTGTAGCGCCATACCTTGAGCCAGGACTAAAATCTTTATGGTTTAAACCTAGTGTGCCATAAACACCCTCAGCATTGGCCGTACTTGCGCCGTGCTCCCAGGTCATTGTAGCAGATTGAGAAAAGGCTTCGAAACCATTTAAAACCATTATCAGACAAACCAAGACCTTAGTTGTTTTAGACATGAGCTTGGTAAGCTTTTGTATGGCGCTGTTCTGAAGACTCAACTTCAATTTAAACTGCTCTACGTTTTGCTGGTTTTCAAACCGTATTTCAGACTGCTTTGGATTTGGACTTTTCATTCTTAAACTTTTGATAAGTCAAGAATAGTAGGAGTTTTAAGCTCTTACCAAATTAGTAAGCTTTCCAAAACCTTTCTACCAATAAAATCTCCCTTTCCAAACCCTTTCTAACCAAAAAGCACACCTTTCCGAAACCTTTCTAAAAAATACAAAACATTCACTAACAATCAATTACACTAAACCAATAAAAACAGTTGATCCTTAAGCTCTTCATCGTTTTCAGCACCTATTTTCTTCCTAATTTTACTTTTCATGGTATGTATGCTGCTTAATTTTTGGCCCGTTATTGCATTTACCTCATGATTTGAAAGCCCGCTAATGTGCATGGCGCAGAGTCTTTTTTCG
>JBMYOR010000159.1:0-6261 GCA_049599535.1 Bacteroidia bacterium
GGTAAGGAAGATCAAATAAAAGTTGGCATCATCGGATCGACCGGAAGGGGCAACTATGGACACGGTCTTGATGTTGCCTGGAAAAATATTTCAGAAGCAAGCATTGTGGCGGTGGCAGATGATAATAATAAACAGCTTATAGTACTTGATCTTGAAAATAAAAACACTTACTCGGCCGATTTAAATCAATTGCCAACCGCCATATTTGAGCAGTTACAATCAACCAATCAGGGTTTTGAGCAAGTGGGCGACTATTTATACATTACAGGTGGTTACGGTTATAGCGCCACCGAAGGCGACCATATTACCTACCCTAATTTGGTAAAAATTGAATATAAAAAAGTAATTGATGCTGTAATAAACAATCAAAATCCAGCCGCTTATTTTAATCAATTCACTGATAATCGCTTTGCGGTTACCGGTGGCCACATGCACAATTTAAACGATACTTTTTACTTAGTTGGTGGCCAAAAATTTACCGGAAGGTATAACCCTACGGGACCAGATCATGGGCCCGGCTTTAAGCAAGAATATACCAATGAAATTAGAATCTTTACTCTAAATTCAAACAGCGAAATTGACTACTATAATGCTATAAAAGATACCGCTAACTTACACCGCCGAGATTATAATGTGGTACCCCAGAAATTTACAAATGGTAAAGTTGGAATGACCGCTTTTACAGGTGTTTTTCAATACGACCAAGACATTCCGTGGTTAAATGTAGTTGACATCAAAAACCAAAACTACACTGTAGTAAATGGCTTTGAGCAAAAGCTTAATCAATACCATTCGGCTCATTTACCAGTTTTTGATTCTGCGGCAAATGCAATGCATACTTTCTTTTTTGGCGGCATGGCCCAATTTACTTATCAAAACGATGTGCTGGTTGAAGATACTGACATACCATTTGTTAAAACCATTAGTGTAGTAAGCCGCGATAAGGATGGAAATTTAGATGAATATAAAGTGGGCGAAATGCCAGGATTTTTAGGGTCTGGCGCCGAGTTTATTCCGGCTTTTAATGTGCCATTTACAGAAAAAATGCTTCAAATTAACCGCCTTAACAATCAAAAAACCCTAGTGGGCTACATATATGGTGGTATTGAAAGCGACGAAGAAAACATCTTTTTCACCTTTGATGTAGATAAGCTTAGCCGTGCCAGTAAAAAGCTTTACGCGGTTTACATTGACTTTAACCCTAATAGCAGCGAGTGGCTAAATACTTCAAACAACAATTTAAGCTTTGAGCTTTACCCTAATCCTACCGAAAATAAACTCTATTTAGAATTTGAAGCATCATCGATAAATAAAACCACTATTGAAATTTACGATGAAACCGGAAAAGTGGTATTAACTGATAGCACCGATGAAATTGATATAAAACTAAATATAAGAAAACTAAACCGTGGCACCTATTTGGTAATTGTACGTAGAGGTGATCAACAAAGCGGCAAAGTGCTTTGGAAATATTAAAACAACTCTAAAAATTATTGTTTTGGTAAAAGCAGATTTAGTAAAAGTTTAATAGCTCAAAGTTTTAAATCCCTTACTGTAAGCCATTACAACAGCATGCAAGCTGGCTTTTAGTTTTACCTTTAAAAAAGGTATTTGGCTTATCTACAACATAACCCGCAACAAATCAGCGGGTTTTTTTTATGAATTATAATACTATTACAACTAGAGTTAAAACGAAACAACGTGCGCTAATTTGACTAGAATTTAAGCCAAAGGCTCTGTTATAGCACATTATTCAGGTATAATCGGCATACAGAAAATTATCAATAAAGCTTATCATATTTAAAAGGTGCTCAACTTCAATCGGTCTTTTTAGTCTCTACAACGTATTTTCACGGCTTTATTTTTATTATGAGTAAAGGCAAAATTTTTATATCAGCGGCAATAGTGTTTATACTAGCCATCGCATCATTTTTACTTTTTACAAACAATCCTTTTACATTAAAAAAACAGGTGAGCTTAGGCACCGAAATTGGTACGGCCGAAGATCCGTACGCTCGCCAAAACTGGGAATATGCTAGAATGGCAAGCCCAAAAACAGGTGAAATACCTAATAATATTTTTGCTCGCGAAGCCGAATTCATAAAATCAATACCTTACAATAAAAGCATTACAGCGAATAAAAAGGCAGCCGATTGGCAACAACGCGGGCCACATAATATTGGCGGCCGCACAAGAGCCATTGCTATTGATATTGACAACTCTGATATAATATTGGCGGGTAGTGTTACAGGTGGAATTTATCGAAGCGAAAATGGTGGTACCACCTGGAACCGAGCAGAAACACCGGGTATAATGCTTTCAGTAACTGATATTATTCAAGATTCAAGAGCAAACAAACACAATGTATGGTATGCCAGCACGGGCGAGATAATAGGAAACCTAACCCGCTACCCCGGCGATGGTATTTATAAATCAACTGACGGTGGTAAAACTTGGAAAGGGCTTCAGATAGAAGGTAAACCACAAGAATTTAGACATATAAATTATGCCTGGCGCATGGTTTTAGATCATACCAGAAACGATAGCGATGTGATGTACCTGGCATCATTTGGTGCTTTGCTAAGAAGTAATGATGGTGGATTAAATTGGAATATTGTGTTAGGCGGTAAAAGAAATAGTGCGTACCGAGTAGGTGCTGATATAGCTATCACTTCAACAGGTGTTTTGTACGCTACATTAAGCTCAAATACACCAAATGATGGAGACGGTATTTGGAGATCTGAAAACGGAATAAATTGGACCCAAATAAAACCATTTTTATGGCCTGCAACACATGGCAGATCAGTTATTGAGATTTTTAAAGGAAACGAAAACTTTGTATATTTTTTGGGTTATACCCCAAATAAAGGAAAGCTTGGCCAGTCTCACGCGGGTAGTTCAGAGCGCAATAGCTTTTGGAAATACGAATACATATCGGGCAATGGAGCCGACACCTTAGGCAATTGGACCGATTTATCTGACCAAATACCAGATTTGGGTCAATCCGATGGCTATATATGGGGTGATTTTATGTCGCAAGGAGGCTATAATTTAGTATGCCGTGTACACCCAACCAACCAAGATTCAATAATAATTGGCGGCACTAACTTATACGTAAGCACCGATGGCTTTAAAACCAGTAATAATACAAGTTGGGTGGGCGGTTACTTAAAAACAAAAGATCGCGTAAATGCATTCTATAATGGTTTAGTTTATCCAAATCATCACCCAGATCAGCACAACATCATATTTCATCCCGATAATTTTAATAAGGCATTTTCTACCAACGATGGCGGAATACAAACCACCGAAAATATTTGGGACCAAAGCAAAGATGTTGAATGGACCAACTTAAGTAACGGCTACTATACCACTCAGTTTTATACTATTACACTAAATCAAAACCCTGATCAAAGCCACAGTTTGAGCGATATTATGCTTGGTGGATTTCAAGATAACGAAACACAATATGTTAATGCAAATGCACAATCTGATGCCGAGTGGATACGAATGGCCTGTTGTGATGGCTCGTACTCGAGCATTTTTGATGATGATGATTATACGTGGGTAGTAGCATCAAAACAACTAGGTACTATGTATTTATATAAGTTTGATAAAGATGGAGAACGATTAGGTGCTACAAGGATTGACCCTACAGGCGGTGCAAACTACTTATTTATAAATCCATTTATTAGCAACCCAAACTTACCTGAAAAAATATACTTAGCAGGCGGAAACTTTATTTGGAAAAATAGAAATGTTACAACCATTCCGCTTTCAGGGGCCAACAATACCATTGATTGGAACTGGGAGCGCATAGTTGACTCAAGAACTACCACAGGCTTTATAACTGCACTTGATTGCTCAAATAGTAAGCCCGCAAATGTGCTTTACTACGGCAATAGCGGTGGCGATCTGTATAAAATTGACAACATTGAAACTGACGATGAATATGTAATTACTGAACTTACCGAAACAGGGAACCCGCTTGACGGAAATGGCAATATAAGCTCAATAGCCATTGATCCAATAAACGCCAATGCTGTGTTGCTTTGCTTTAGCAATTACGATAGAAAAAGTATATACTTTACTAATGATGGTGGCCAAACATGGCGCGATGTAAGCGGAAACCTTGAAGAGAACTCAGATGGTAGTGGAGCAGGCCCAGGTTGCAATATTGTTAAGATTATAAGAGATCAAGAAAATAAACCAATCTATTTAGTAGGTACCACGGCTGGGCTTTTTTCAACCACAGGTTTGCCTGGCACCGCCACTATTTGGAATAAAGAAGGAAACGATGAAATTAACAATTGCTCTGTTAGAGATATTGATTACCGAAGCATAGATAATCTTTTAGTTGTTGGCACACATGGTTGTGGCTCGTTTAGCACCAATTTAAGCAATATTACATCAATACCTAAATCATCATCAATATCATTTAGCGTTTACCCCAACCCTGCAAAAAGCCATATTACAGTAAATTCAGAAAATGAAATTGAAAGCCTTCAAATTTTAAATACAAACGGACAAGTAGTAATAAATTCAACACCATTTGCAAATAACACCCCTATTAGCATAGCCGATCTCAAAAAGGGGCTGTACTTGATTAAAGCACAAACTAAAAAAGGAGTTCAAACCACTCAATTTTTGAAACATTAAAATGCAACTTTGGTGGCCATTTATACTCTACGGTATTTATGCTTTAATAGTTGAAGTATTTATGAATCTACGACTTAACAAGCTACAACACGCCATTAGAGCAACCATATTGGCTAATACAAAATCGTTTGATCAAGGCAACCAAGTTTTTAAGCAATATGAAAACAACAGTGTAAAAAATCTGCTAAAACCAATACCAAGCAATAGCCCTAAATATTTACTTACAGCGCTAAATCAACGAAGGCGCACAGGCGGTTTAAGACTAGTTTTACATGCTATTGGCTTAGTAAGTGTTTTTGTAGCCATTGCGCTAATTTAAATTTTATTTGGCACTAAAAGGGTGCGGTTTTACTTACATAATCAAAGCCATATGAGTACAACAAATCGGTTATTCAAAATGGATCTCAACATCATTCTAAGCGATTTAAAATAAGCATATAATATTGCTTAAACTACCTTTGCCCCATGTTTCAATTGGTGCGTTCTCTATTGTTTTTAATGCCTGCTGAGCGGGCACACTATTTCACCATGAATTGGTTAAAATTTTTAATTAACCTACCAGTGGTTAAGCAAATATTTTTAACCAAACTAAAAAACAATACCTATTACAAACCCACCAAAATTGCAGGGCTAACATTTCACAATCCAATAGGTTTAGCCGCTGGATTCGATAAAAATGCACGTTACTTTAATGAGTTGCACATGTTGGGTTTTGGTTTTGTTGAAATTGGTACCGTTACTCCCAAACCACAAGATGGTAATCCACAACCAAGACTTTTCAGACTCAAAAAAGACCAAGCGCTTATAAACCGAATGGGGTTTAATAACGAAGGCGTTGATGCAGTAGTTGAGCGATTGAAAAAAGGTAGAATACCAAGCTTAATTCTGGGTGGTAATATTGGTAAAAACAAAGTGACACCAAATTCTGAAGCCTTAAATGATTATGTGATTTGCTTTGAAAAACTACATGAATATGTTGACTATTTTGTAGTGAATGTGAGCTCACCAAACACACCCGGTTTACGCGAATTACAAGAGAAAACCTTTTTGACCAAATTACTAAACGAGCTTAAAGAGATCAATAAAAAGAAAGGCATTTCGCGCCCCATCTTCTTTAAAATAGATCCAAATCTACCTTGGCAGAAAGTTGATGAAATGGTAGAAATTGTTGAAGAAACGGGCATAGCCGGAATTATAACAAACAATACATCTGTTGACCGAACTGGTCTAAAAACATCAACGGCAGCACTTGAAACAATTGGAGCAGGCGGCTTAAGCGGTGCACCTATAAAAGATAGATCAAGAGCAGTGCTACAACGTGTAATTGATCAAAAGAAAAGTGACTTTGTAATAATATCAAGCGGTGGCGTTTCTGAAGCTACTGAACCAAAATATAGATTTAATCAAGGTGCACAATTAGTACAAATTTGGACCGGTTTTATTTACAAAGGCCCCAAACTTATAAAACAATCTTTGGCCAATTTGTAAGCTAAATTGCTCATTAGCGGCTTTTCGCGTAAAATTTCCTTTTCTAGAGTGTTTAAAATTTTAACGCTCATAAAAGCTCGATTTTTTATCGCCATAGCCCATTTTAGCATTGGG
>JBMYOR010000160.1:0-6248 GCA_049599535.1 Bacteroidia bacterium
GGTAGCGAAATGATTTTGGTGCGCAACACAGTTTCGAGCAGTGGCGAAACCCAATCAGGATCTACAGAAACAGACGAAGTAAATAACCAAGTTGAATTGGTTTTTGAAAAAAGTTAAAATTTTAAAACTCAATATTTTTAAATCCGGCCATTGTGCCGGATTTTTTTTTGAAAATACCCAAATCAATGAAGTTTAAAAAATTTACATTTAACCCGTTTCAAGAGAATACGTACATTATTTATGATGGTACAAAGGAGTGCATTATTGTAGATCCGGGATGTTATTATCCGCAAGAATTTGAATCATTAAAAAAATATGTAGATGATAACGGCTTAAAACCTATTGCCATAATAAATACACACTGCCACATTGATCATGTGCTGGGGGTACAAGATTGTATTGATGAATGGAATTTGCCTTTTATCGGTAATGCACTTGAACAATTAAATCTTGATCGACTTGAGTTTCAGGCGCAAATGTTTGGTTTGCCATTAAATTCGGCGGTTCCTGAGTTTTCACAAACTATTAATGAAGGGGATAAGTACTCATTTGGAGAATCTACCCTTGATGTACTTTTTGTACCTGGTCATTCTCCCGGTCATTTAGCTTTTTATTCCCAAAAAAATGCACTACTAATTTCAGGCGACGTTTTGTTTAAAAGTAGTATAGGTAGAACTGATTTACCAGGTTGTAATCACAATGATTTAATTAAGAGTATAAAAGACAAAATTTTTATGCTACCAGAGCAAACGACAATTCTGGCAGGGCATATGGAAAACACATCGGTAGGCGTTGAAAAGGCAACAAACCCTTTTTTTAATAATTAAAATAAAAAGGGAATTAACATGATGCTAATTCCCTTTTTTATTTCTTGAGCTAGGTCTTTCTAGAATCTAAAACAGGTAGGCGGAAAAAATGTCCATGAAAGCGTAATTCCCGTAAAGTAATACCAATCGTTAGTGGTTGAATTTCCTCTTGGCACAATTTGATCTTCTGGCGGTACATCGTAGCCTAAAACTTCTGATCTTCGATCAGAAAGAAGGTAACCCTGATCTCCCGATGTGGTATAAAAAACCGATTGAGGAATGTACCAATGGCTTACATCATCTAAATAATCGGTAAATGTCATTCTAGAGCTTACTTCAAAAGTTAAAGTAATGTTTCTGCCTAAAGCTGTTTTTATACCAAAACCAAATGGAACACTAACTTGTGTTAGGGCATAAGGCTGTTGCGGGTAACCCGCAGATTTTTGTTCTTCTTGTTGGTTGTAAATAGAGCCCTGACCTTCGGTTCTCATTTGTTGCAAATTCCAAACAATACCATCTTTTTCGGTCATTGGGTTAAACTTGTATATGCCTAAGCCTGCGTAAGCAAAAGGGCTAAACAAGTATCTTTTACTTCTGATTTTATATCCAGTAAAATGAAATTCAGGCGTTATACTTAATTCAGATATTGGTGAATAAAAGTTTAAGTTTCGTGTACGTCTAACTTCGTCTGTTGCATATTCATCGCTACCAGATATAGTACCGTAGTAGCCCGCCGCTCTAATGGACCATTTGTGGTTCAAGTTATATCTTACCACGCCGCCTACGGCAGGATGTAGATTTTCGGTCATTAACAAACCTTCGGTTAGGTCTCCATTGTAATGGGAGACGCCTCCAAAAAGGCCTACTTCCCAACTTTGGGCGTTAACTAGAATAGGAAACAATAATAATAGGGAGAGAGAGATTCGTTTCATTTTCGTTAATTAAAAGCTGTTACACAATAGTCCATTAAATTTTTTGGTAATGTTTACGCCAAAAAATACGTATCGGTCTTTGTTGGTTGGATCGCCCCGTCTTTGAAATCTATTAAATCCTTCGCCCACTGAATAATTTTCTGTTTCAATTCTTCTATCTGCTAATGCTTGGTTTATTGAGTTTTCACCGTAAGAAATTTCCATTTCGTTAGGGTCAGCGTAGTATCCGCTTACATCATCAATAAAATCGGTTAGCGTAAATCTGTAGCCAAATTCAAAGCTTAAATAAAATTTACTTCCAAGGCTAATTTCTACTCCAAGTCCAACCGGAATCGCAATATCAATTAAATTATATTTTGATCTATGTGATAGGTAATTAGTTCCTTGCCCTTCGGTACCAAGTGGTTGTAAATCTACCCAATCATTGTCATATCGAGCTTGTGGGTTAAATTTAAATCCTGCTATACCAGCCAATAGGTAAGGATGAAAACCTTGATTAAATACAGGATTGGTAAACATATGAATTTCAGTTACTAATTGAAGTTCATAAATATTTGATCTAAAATTTAAGTTACGATTCTTTCTCCAAGCATAGCGCGATACCGCATCATCTGCCATTACAGTTCCGGCATAAAAACCGCCGCGCAGTTTTATGGTCTCATCAAAGTGGTATTTGGCCAAAATACCTCCAGCATTTTTCCAAAAATCTAAATCATTTAAACCTGATGATAAATCACCTTGATAGTTAGAGAAACCACCAAATACGCCAAATTCCCAGTATGGGTATGTATGTCGTTGGGCTTGGGTTTTACCTATCGAAAAAAATACAACAGCTATTAAGAGAAATACTTTTAAAATATTATTCACTAATAAATAGTTTTAGAAGGTGTAACACGGAGAAGCCCCCAACTTTTTGGCAATAGAAATAAATACAAACCCATACCAATCTTTATTATTCGGATTACCTCTTAAAGTGCCTGCAACTGCTGGTTCGAGCCCAGCTTCTGCTCTTCTGTCTGATAGAGATACTGCAGATGCTCCAAACTCTGTTTGAGCAAGTTCGGTCATATCAGGGTAGTAGCCACTAATATCGTCAAGGTAATCAGTAAGAGTAGGTCTCATTCCGGCTTCAATACTAAAGATTATTTGATCACTAATGGTTTTTTTAAAACCGACACCAAAAGGAATTGCGATACCAAATTGCGAGTAAGGGCTTAGGTTGTTACCATCAATGGTTTGGCCTTCGGTGCCTAATTCTCTCAATTTAATATAAGTGTTGCTAGCCGTTTGTGCCTGTGGTATAAATCTAAAACCAGCAATACCACCAAAAATATATGGTGTAAAAGATAAGTTACGTGAGCCAGGAATAAAAGGTAGAAAATCATATTCCATACTTAGCTCTAGCTCTTGTATAGTAGTTCTAAAATTTAAGTTCGTAAATTCATCAGAAATTGTGTTTCTATCTTCTCCGCTAATTCTACCCATACTTAAACCTGCTCTGAATTTCCATTGAGCAGTAAGGTTGGCTCTCATCATAAGGCCACCTGCTAAATTTGATTCAGAAGGTATTGGGCGAGATGCCAAATCACCAAGGTAATTTGCTATGCCAAACCTGACTCCAAGTTCCATTTGGCTAAATCCTACAAAGGGAAGTGCTAATAATGCACATAAAATAGCGGTTCGTAATTTCATTCTGCTAGTATTCAATTCGGTCAACTTATACAGTAGCGCACGAAAATAAAAGTATACACCTAAATATAAGTGTTTTGTTCTCCTAAATTTCTATTATCCTTACCCCAATTCAGTTTATCTTGCAATGTAGTAACAAACTTTTTACCCTTAAATTTAATAAGGTTTAAGGCAAATGGCGCTTTTTCAATTTCAACAATGCTGTTGTAATCAAAGGCTTTGTTTCTGCTATCAAAGGCCATTAAAAAATTAGCACCTCGGCCTTCAATCACCATTTTTATTTTGGTGTTGTCTGATACTATAATGGGTCTAACATTTAAATTATGCGGTGCTACAGGGGTAATTAAAAAGCTTTTAGCATCGGGAAATAACACTGGCCCGCCACAACTTAATGAGTACGCGGTAGATCCTGTTGGGGTAGAAACCAATAATCCATCGGCCCAATAGGTATTAAACAGTTCGTTATTTAAATAGCAATGAACTGTAATCATTGCCGATGTATCTCTTTTATGAACACTTACATCGTTTAAAGAGTAGGTTTCGAGTTGATGATCTCCACCTATTTTAGTTGAAAGAATTGTCCTCTCTTCTGTTTCATATTCTCCTTTGATTATATGATCAAAAGATTCAGACAACGCGTTTGGCGATGTATGAGATAAAAATCCCAATCTTCCTGTATTTACTCCTAATACAGGTATTGCAGTGTCTTTAACGTAAAGTATTGAATCGAGCATAGTACCATCGCCACCAAAACTTAAGAAAACAGCAGGTTTATACGCCGCAAGTTGTTTTGGTGTGTTAAAAAAACCAGTGTCGGCTTTTGACCTCCCGTTTAGTTGTCCGGTTATGCTGCGGTGGTAAACTAATTTTATATTGTTGTGCTCGGCAAGGGTTCTAAGCGTATGTATTGATTCAATTTCTTTTGTATCAAGTTTTCTTGCGTAAACAGCTATAATCATTTATCAAATGTTCAAATATTTCATCAATTGGTCATATCGCTGGTGAAGCACATCATCATTTTCGCTTGTTGATGAGTGAGCCACCAATTCGTAATCAAACCTTTCAAAAGTGGCTATGATATGACTCAGGTCTTTTTGATTGATTTTTATGGTGCAGAGTAGTTCTGTTTCAGTTAATTGCGGCTCAAAGTGAAGCGATATAATTTGAGCGTTGTTGCTCTCAACTATTCTTGAAATCTCTTGCAAATTGTAACCATTTGGCTCAAGCTTAATTGTAATAAATGAACCAGGATTTGCAATTGACAATGTTTTGCCTAAATAATTTAGAACATCTGTGGCTTTTAAAATCCCTTTTAGTTTTTCGTCATCGTCAATTACCGGAATTGCGGTTAAATGGTGTTCGCTAAAAAGGTGTACAATATCAAATACAAAGCGATTTTCATTTACGGCCACTTTTTCAAACTCATCTAAAAAAGATTTTATTTCAACATCGTTTTCAATGTCAAGTGCAGTAAGCTGGGCAAAACTTAAAATTCCAATAAATGTGCCTTTTTGAGAAACTGGTAAATGAAATACATCATGCTCAAATGTTAAATGTTCAGCTTGCTTTGCTTTGCTTTGGGTGCTGAGCCATTCATGGTCAGTTGTCATTATGGTGTGTATGAGCATAGCTTATTTTACAACGTGTAGTTGCTCTTTGTGTTGTATTTGATGTTTTTTAAATGAATCAACCACGTTTAGCCAATTCATAATCATGGTGTCTCCAAATGTAGTTAAATGCGCTTCAGGGTGAAACTGTACGCCCCAAATCAAATTGTTTTTTGAGCGAAAAGCCATAAGTTCATTATCAATGGTATTGGCAATGGCATCCAGGTTTTTAGGTAATTCATTTATTATTAACGAATGGTATCTGGTAACTTCGGTTGGCGAATCAATCCCTTTAAACATGGCTTTTTGATTATGAAAAACCTTAGATATTTTGCCATGCATTGGTTTTGTGCCTTTGCTCAATTTACCTCCATAGTAAGTAGCTATTGATTGAAAACCTAAGCAAACCCCTAATACGGGCAGTTGATTTAACTTTTTGCTGAAAAGTTTGTAGTGTTTGGGGTAATCGGTGGGTTTACCAGGGCCAGGGCTAATTACAATCCCACTTAAGTTAAGCTCCTTAAGTTCTGATAAATTAAAGTTGTTGTATCTAATTGTTTTAACAACATGGCCTTTGCGTTTTAAATAATCTTGAAGATTATAGGTAAATGAGTCAAAGTTATCAATTAGAAGAATCAATTTTTAGGGCTATTTGCTTAAAGTATCCTTCAATATTCGCAATTAATTCCTTTAAGGTTGGAATTATTTCGCCTAAGCCTTCAATTATAATTGGCGTAAATTTTTTAGTGTATTTGTAGGCCAACGATTGTTCTTTAACTACTGTGTCAAAAAGGTTTGCTAAATCAATAATCCATAAAAACAAGCTTACCAAAACAAAGGCTTTAATTATGCCTAACAGTGCTCCGGCTATTCTGTTGGTAATGTTTAGCTGACTTGCTTTTAGTAGTTTTTCTATAAACCTACCAATTAATGCTACTACCATAAATACAGAAATAAACAATAATAAGTACACCATTAATGGCACAAAAGGAGATGTGGTGCTTTGAGCCTGAGAAACCCTTTGTACAACAAAATTTGAAAAGTGTAGTGTAATAATAACGCCTAGTAAAATACCAATAACACCAAATAATTGCTTTAAAAACCCTGTTTTATATCCTGAAACCACAAAATATAAAACAGGGATAAATGCAATTATATCTACAATATTCATTTACGATAGCAACTTGGCTGCCGCGCTAGATATGGCTTTTCCG
>JBMYOR010000161.1:0-6201 GCA_049599535.1 Bacteroidia bacterium
ACGTTTGAGAAACGTCGGACATCGAACCCCAATTTGACCAAGACCTGACGCTTCTATATGGGCTAAATTGCCAAGCTTTTTATCATTTAGCAAGCAATATATCAAAACCAAAAGCGTAAGGTCTAATTAATTTAATCCGTTTCAAATGATTTTAAATAAGCTATAATTTCACCAATCTCTGTTGGTTTAAAAATCTCACTCCAAGCAGGCATACCACGATTTGGATTTCCTTTAGCAATTAGTATTGCCAATTCACTATAACCTTTGCTTTTGGCAAACTCGGCATTTTCAAGCTCTTTTGAAACCCCACCACCTTTTGGATGACAAGCTCTGCAAGTAACCATAAACCTATTTTTGCCTTTTTCTATGCTCTCGGCTGTGGCGGCCCTCGCTGTTTTTATCAACAAACCATCCTCATTTGTATAGCTGGCAAGCTTTCTATCTTTTTCAACTTGAATTAGCGAATCTTGTTTTTGTTTAGCCAAACTGGGTGGCCAATAATGCAAATAAGCAATTAAGGCCAGTAGCTCGTTATTATTGCTCTCATTATATCCGTAATCGGTAAGCGAAGCCGCTAATTTTACACCTTCTGATCCAATATACGCCCAATTTTCATCAAGCTTTTTAGCTTCGGTGCTATTTAAAAGTCCTTTAAACCTTTGTTTTTTGATTTCCTTTTTGAGCAAATGTTTTAATGGCTTTTTAATAGACTTAGAAATAACAGATTTAGGATCATGCAAATAAGTATAAGTAAATCCGGTTGAGTGGGTTTGGCCGTACCCATCAAGGCTAATCAATTTTTCAGTGGCTTCATTAATAAAAAACGTGTGGCAACTAGCGCACTTTTCTCTTTCGTAAATGTATTGTCCGTAAATAGCCAAGGGAGCTTTAGGCTTGGGTGGTTTAATGCTCAGTGTACTTGAAAAAAGAACAACTGTAGATATAAATGCTGTAAATATAAAAACCGCCTTTTTCATTGAGCAAGTTTAATCAAATACTAAAAACAAACCCTATGGTTGGCGATATCAGTAGCACGCTTCCTTGCCTAACAATGCCACCACCCGTTTTTGAAACAAGATGCGTTTCAAATCGCAATAACTGAATATCAACAAAAAACCCATCATTTGATTTGTACATCTGCCTGTACCGCAGCGATAAGCCATAATGGTATTTACCAAAAACTCTACCTCTTTTAATGTAGTCTATTTTCATGATTTCATAAAAAGGCCCTTCTCCCACAAAAATCCCTTCTTTTTCTCTTAAACCTAAATATGAAACATTTTTCATGCTTACAAAGCCATAGCCTAAAAGTGCCGCTGCCTCAAAATGATTTATTCCTTTTTGAAACAATGTGCGGTAAAGCCCGGTTTGAAAATAAAAGTGGCGAACCGCGCCGTTTAGGTCTTGATTGCCCACCTTGTATCCTTCATCATTCACATAGCTCTCAAAGTTTCTTACATCGTATCTGTATGAATTGCCACCAAATTTGAAAGCTAGATTCCACTTTGGGTGAAAATGATAATCAATTGTAGGAAGGGTAAGTGACGCACCAATTAAATAACCATTTCCAAGCGGCCCTTCTCCGTTTTGACCTATAGATGGAATTGTAAGTCCACATCCAATGCTTGTGTACCAACCTTTTGGGTAACTGAAATTTGAGTCCTGAGCATTTAACCCAATAATACTCAAACCGCTAATCAGCAGCGTAAATAACCAAGCCTTCATTTAATTCTAATTTTTGTAAGCCTTTCTCGTAGCTGTATTCAAATGATTTTACCTTGATTCTATTGTAGTGGGTTGAAGTTTCACTCCATTGATCTTCAGGATAAAAGTTTTCAAAAACATAAATATCGTTTTTAAAAAATGGATACCTAAGAGTTAGCTTCATTTTGGTTCCTAGCTTAAGGGTTGGCCCATCATTATAACGGAAAGGGAAATAATGAAACTGTAAAACATAGTTAGAAACGGAATCAATAAGTGTGTAGGTTTTAACCTGAGTCATTGTTTCGCAAGTAGCAGTGCCCGGTATTTCATAAAAGTAGCAGTCAATATTGTATTCCGATGGCATAAAATAATGATCCTTTTCATATTGCTCAAAATCAACCAAAACTGAATCACCTGCTTGTTTCCACCAATATTTGGTAGGCATAGAATCCATTGGTAACTCCAAGCTATTCTCTAAAACGCCAATTTCATCAGGGCAACATCTGTTAGTGCAAGACTGAATCAATACAAAACCAAAAAGTGAAAAAACCAGTAAAAAGCCTTTCATAGAATATTTTGACAATAAGCGAATTTACAATGCTGGTTTCAATAGTGTCAGACGTCGGAAGTTTAAAGAACGTCGGACATCGAACCCCAATTTGCACCAAGACCTAACGCTTCTTTAAAGGCTAAACTGCTAATCTCTTTATCATTTAGCTGCAAACAAAATCAAAACCAGAAGCGTAAGGTCTGTTAGATTGCGAATAAACGAAGTGATTGAAGAGGTGACTGAGCGAAGCCGAAGTCACTAAGTACATTCCCGTATATTGGTTACCTAAGGCGGGTTTATCATACTTTATATTCAAATGGTGGCCTTATCTTGCCATCGATGTGTAATTAAACCCTATTTATCATGAAAAACCTGTTGTTTGCTCTGCTACTATGCCCTTTTGCGCTCTTTGCTCAAGACCGCGCGCTTGACCTTACGCTAACCTTTAAAGACCTGCAAGGCGCCAAACTCAAAAACATGAAAGTGGTTTTGATTGAAACCACCCTAAACGAACAAATTGAGCTTATAACTGATAATAAAGGCGTTTGCCATACCCTAATTGAAAGCGGCGACAAATGGAGTATCAACTTTATGGACATAAAGGAATACGATTTTGTTGAACTGCCAACTGCTGGTACACGAACCCAACGTCGATCAATTACCTATCTACCTGAAAAATATCGAGAAGAGAAAAAGGTAGCCGACCGCACGGGGGTAAAGTTTGATGTGGTGAATCAAAAAGCAACTATGCGCACCCAGCCTACCGCAAATGAAAACATACTAGCGCTAAAAGTAGTAAATAGAGAAAAACGCGGACTCTCAGGTGTAAAAGTGGCCTTGGTAAATGCAGATCTCAAAAAGAAATTCATCGGCACCACCGATACACGTGGATGGGCTTACTTTCTTTTACCAAAGGGTAAAACTTATGAAATTGACGTTCCGGGAATTGAAGCTTTTAAGCAGGTGGATATACCTAATAAGGGTTTTGTAAGCATTGAGTTTGAAATACTGTTTGTGCCTACCAATGTAAACGAAACCGCAAAAAATGATACCACGGTTCAAAATGTAGCGGCTACCGAAAAGGCCACTACCGAACGGGTTTTAATGCGGGTTTTTGTTCGCGATTTTAACGGAAATGGCATTGCAAACGAAGATGTTTTTTGGGACGATACCAAAACTAACAAAGTAATTACTGCCAAAACCAACGATCAGGGTTATGCCTATTTTCTGCTTCCTAAAAACAAAAGCTATGTGCTAAACCTAACCTACGAGCGAGAGATTGAGCTTTTTAGCTTTAGCACCAGAAATGGAGCAATTGCCAACGGCGGCTTGGATGTAACCTACCGCGGCACCCAATTTATTGAAGACTTCTACAAAACCACCAAACGAAACAAAGACGGTTTTGTAATTGAATTTATGGAAACACCTGTTGAAAACGGTGCTATTACAGGTCGGTTTTTTAATGAAACTAAAACCGGCTACCAGCTCGATTTTGAAACCCAAGACATGATGTATACACCCATGGTTATTGATGGAAAACTCTACACCAGCCATGGATTTTACTCAAACGATTTCAGTTGCTTTGATGCTGAAACAGGTAAAATGCTTTGGTCAACCGAGTTGGGAGAGGGTGGTGCTTCACCCGCGGCTTATTATGATGGCTATGTTTTGCTCATTACCGAATCTTGCTCTTTCTATTTGATCGATGCTGAAAATGGTCAATTGGCTTGGTCAAAATGGTTGGCACCTTATGTAATATGCACGCCAAGTGCCAGCGATGGTAAAATTTATGTGGTTTACGAAAACGACGCCACGGGCTACGGCGAAGAAAATCGAGTTGGTAAAGACTTTGTAATGGCTTGCTTCGATATAAAAAGCGGGGATATTGTTTGGCAAGAGTGGATTGATAGCGAAGGACTTTCAACACCTGTAATTGCCGGTGAAAATGTGTACCTGAGCACCCATTCGGGTAGGTTTTATGTATTCAATAAACTTACTGGCGAAAGTGTTTATTCAAGAGCCATTGATGCTACATCGGCTCCTACCATTACTGAAACCCATGTTTTTGTAAGCCGCCGGGTTGAAGAAAACAGCCAAGCCCTTTGCGTAATTGACAAAAAAGATTGGAACTTAAAAATGGTGAGCAAAAGCGGCAAATACCTTCCGGGAGCATTTGACCGAATGAGCCATATCAAATACATGATTCCTTATGAAGGCAGCCGTCCATTAATAAAAGATGATGTAGCCTATTATACTGTTGACAATGTGTTGTATGCACGAACCCTAAGCGGTAAGCTCGTTTGGCAAAAAGGCTTAACAACAGCACCTGATACCATTCAATACGGAATTGCTTCAATGCCCATACTTTCAGGTAAAAACATAATGGTAGCCACTTATGATGGTAGAATTCTAACTTTCAACACCAAAAACGGCAACCTTGAAAACACGATTCAAGTAGGCGAAAGCATGAGTAACCAACTGGTATTGGCTGGCGGTGCTGTTTATGCAGGCTCGGTAGGTAAAGTGCACATGTTTAATACGGGCGATAAAGACCACACCGATTGGCCCATGTGGAACGGCGATAGTGAGCATAATACTTGGGTGGAGTGATACATTAAAGGCGCAGGAGCGCCTTTTCTTCCTTGAATTCGGAAACTGGAGCTTCCGAATGGCTTCTTAAAAAAAAGTCGTCTCGATCAACGAAAGAGGTCATGTACCTGAATCATGATTGCATTGCAACTCGTACTGAGCTATTCGTTCAGATTTCTTGAGGCCGAAATGACCATAAAAATTAAACTACATTGTCACCCTGACTAAGGAAGGGTCTCTCTCGGGTACAAGCTTTGCCAAAGGCAGTACCCCATAGAGATGCTTCGTACCTCAGCATGACTATAATGTTTAAGCGCGGCCCCTGAGCGAAGCCGAAGCTACTGCACCACTAATTTCTTAACCGAAACACCCTGCTCAGACTCTACTCTTACGGTATAAATCCCTTTAGCAAGACCTTGAATGGTGAATTGATTTTGATTTGAGTTTTGATTAAAAACCACTTGGCCACTCATTGAAACCACTTGAACATTGAGCAAACCTGTATGATTTGGCACTACCACATTTACAGCTCCATTGCTGGGATTAGGAAAAACAGACGCAGCAATTGCTGATGTCGAGTTTTCATTTATTGAAACTGGACCTGGCTCCCAATTAAAGCGTTTTCTTATTATAACGCCATCTCCTACGGCAATGAAAGATAGTGTATCTAAGCTCATTAAGTAATAACCATATTTTGGCTTGTAATATCCCGGATGCCCCAAATCAATCCAATTCAAATCCTTATTTGTTGGGCTCGAATTATCATCAACCATATTCGTTGCCCCCAATCTTTTGGCTTTCATTATATAGCCGTTTTCCCCTACTGCAAATGTTAACGCCTTTTTTGTATCATTCATAAACCATGGATAACCTTCAACAGAGTTTAGAGTTTCTTTAGCATTATTAAAACTCCAGCCAATTGTGCCACTGTTGTCACGCATTCCAACTGAATTATCAGTATTAATTACAGCAAAATATCCCCCAAACAATCCACTTACTTCATCTCCAAAGTATTTGACCATAGTTGGCTTACTTTCTCCCCATTTACTTCTTCTTTTAATTGATTTGAAATTATCAATTGATAATAGTTCATGAGTATATGACGTAGTTACACCATAGGTAGTGTCTCCTTGAAAAAGACCTGCAGTTAGCCCATAAACATGTTCATCAGCTTTTAATATTGTATTTACATCCAGATTTCTCCATTTATCACCGAAGTCATTACTAATTAATATTGTACCATTGTCTCCACCGAGGAATACTGATTGATGCTTTAAAAAATCGGCCCCTAGGTAATTAATATTTTCGTTGGAAGTTAATACTTTCTCCCAATTATCACCAAAGTCAAAGCTTCTAAA
>JBMYOR010000162.1:0-6195 GCA_049599535.1 Bacteroidia bacterium
TTGGCGGCAATTGGGCTCGTGGCAGAGCCATGCAAAAGAACATTTGGAAACGAGATCCCAATCATAATTTCTGTTCAATACTTTCGGGCGGTATTGGTTTCTTAACAGGCGGAGAAGAAATTCCACAAGAAATTAGCATACAGCTTTGGCAAATAAACCCTTGCTGCCCAGGTACAAAAGAACCAATGGGAGATGCTAGAGTAGATAAAGTGGCAGATGTTTTAAAAAGAGTTTCTCAGTCACCCGTATTGCAAGCCATTAATCAAGGGGATCCATGGAAAATGGGACAGAGCATAGGAATATCAGAAATCTATGCAAAGGCGAGAACAGAAGCTCTAGAAAACATTTGCCTATGGTGTGATGAGTTTTTTGCTAAGCACTACGACATCAAGGAGTTGTTGCCCAAACCTACTGAACAATAACCCTTTCAATCTGATTGCCGATTTGTACTAAATAAATTCCTTTACCCAAAATATTTAAATCTACAGTTGTAGCATTCTCAAAACGAGTAACCATCTTACCATTAGTTGAAAATACATTTACTAATTCAGGTTCATCTAAACTAATTGTGTTACCCGTTAATACATAAGTTTTGTTGGACCCACTACAATCAATATTTATTGTATTTGAAAAATCAACTGAGCCATCAAAGTCCACTTGCTTTAGTCTTGCAAAATTTGCTTTTTTAGAATTGCCAACTGTTTGTTGATATAAAGTAGGGTTTAAGGTTGTGCCTTGCCCCATAATTTCAGCAACCGTAAAATAGTCTAAGCCATTTTCGCTTAATTGAAGCTCAAAATGACTTGAATTAGTTTCGCTAAGGGTTTCCCATTCAAAATTCAATAAACCATTATTGAAACATGTAGATTTAAAATATGAAAGGTCAACTGGTAAAGGTGTAGTAGATGTGCCTGTACCTAAGTAATATAATGAAGCATTAAGCCCACTTAAAACCCGTTGTTGGCTAAAAATAGTACCTGATACACTTGCAGCTGAAACAATTCCAGGGTCCCAACTTGTGCTACTTCCATGTTCCCAATACCCAATAGCTATATTGTTTGATGTATTGCCTGATGTTTGAACAGGTATTTGATCTGTTGCATTCCATTGAATATCAATTGTAACATTACCGGTAATTCCATCGGTTTCAATATCCCATGTTTTGTTTACGTAGTTGGTATGTCCGGCAGTGGCAAATGTGGTGGTTTCATCTTCAGGGTCGTCATAAATCACATTTTCAACACCAATTTTCACTTCTTCGTTGCTGCAACTGGCGCATGATACAGTTACGGGCAAATAAGCATCAACACCTACCGGAAACTCATAATTAGTTCCATTGCTAATGGTTTGAATTAACCTTCCTGAACCATCGATTTTAAAATATGAAGATGCGTTTGCCGAAGAAATATCGGCTGACGAATTGATTGTAATATCATTATTACCCAAATCTAAAACACCACTTGTAAAAGTTAATTTACCATTAAATGATGAAGCATCGCTGATGTTTTTTTCGCCGCCACCATCAACTACAACTTCGGTAGTACCATAAGTATCGCCCTGTATGTTTTGTATTGAGTCTCCAGAAAAAGTAATTGAAGTGCCATAATTTACCGAACCTGCCGAAATCGTATAATCGCGACTTATTGATGGCGTTCCTGTGAACGATTTTGTGCCCGAACCACTAATAACCAAATTGGCATAATCATCAAGATCTGCAATTGGCTGTGCTCCACCGCGTGCATATTCTACTGTAGAGTTAGGCCCCAAAGTAAGTGAAATGGTATTGGCATCAATAGATTCTGCACCTGTTGTTCCAATAAATCCATCTGAATCTTCAGTTTTAAATGTGCCTTTTATAATCATGTTTGATGTACCATTACTTACAATACGTTTATTGGTTGTTGTAAACTGTGCTTCAGCATTAATGGTAAATGTGGCTCCATCATTTAGCGTGTAATTTCCTGAACTTGTACTCACATCGGTTCCTGAAATAACAACATTATTATATGTAATAGGAGAGCGGACAGATGTTGACGAAGTTCCGGCAAATTCAATGGTGCCACCGCTTAAATTATAAGTGCCACCAATAGTTGGTCGGGTTGAACTTCCTTCAACAATAAAATATCCATTGTCCATTGTTAAATCAGTAGTAGCATCACCAAAGGTGCTATTGCCTACATTTAGGGTACAGCTTTCGGTAATATAAACGGTGCCATCAATATCGCTTGTAGCGCTTGAAATTGACTTATTGCCCGATCCACTAAATGTTAAATTATTATAGGTTTCGCCTCCGTTAAGTACTTGGTTACCCGCACCACCAAGTTCAACCGTGCCGCCGGTAATTGTAACCGTGCTAAAATCAGGTAAGTTATCAGTTGACGTTATGGTTTCAAAATTAAAAGTACCATTACTCATTACTAAGGTTCCGCTAGGGCTATCAAATTCATTATCGCCCGTGTTTATAATACAGCCTGCCGATATGCTTAAAGTATGTCCTGAATTAATTCTTAAATCAGAAGCAATGTTATAAGTTCCTGTACCTGTAAATTCAACATCATCAAAATTTTCAGGAGTACCAGTGCAAGAAATAGTATGAGTACTAGTTCCATCAAAAACAAGGGTAGATCCTGATTCTGTAATTTCTCCATTTGATGATATGGTTAAACTACCGGCTAGGTTTAATTGATTTGAGTTTAAATCAAGGTCAGCAGATTCAGTTATAATTAAATCGCCATTAACATCAATATTACCAGCTGCATCCTTATCGCTTGAACCCTGTAAGGTAAGATTTAAATAGTTGAATTGATTAGTGAGGGTTTGAGTACCGCTTTGGGTATAAACTACAGAACCTTCGCTACCATAACTACAACTTGTAAATCCTTGAAAAGCTGCATCACCGCTTACTGCCGATGTGCTAAATCCTTCATCATCTTCAATTTGCACCTCGCCGTTTATGGTTAAGCTAGCTGTAGTGCCCGCTGCTTTTTTAATATTTTCGCTTGATCCAATTATAAAGCTTGCGTTTTCGTCAACTACAAAACTAAATGCGTCACCAAAACTTATTTCAGTACCATTGGTTTGTGCTACAGTAGCATTTGTATTTGCAATGGTTAAGGTTCCGGTTAAGTTTCCAATATCATCAAGTCCATCGCCGGTTTCTTGAGCAATTGTGCCATTATAAATTATATTGGCTGCCGTAGATATTGACCGCTTGCTTAGGGTAAACCTTATATTTCCACCTGTTGATGCATTGTCAATTCCATCAGATGCACCAATACCTAATGTACCTCCACTTGAAACCACAAAGGCACTATTTGTTGCGGTTCCTTCAATATAGTTTGTGCCAAAATTTAGCTGCCCGTCAATAGTTATAGTTTCATCAATAACCCAATTGCTTAGCATGGTTAGAGTTTTGCCGGTAGGTATTTTAAAGCTCAGGTCAGGCTCGGCATCTGAATAATCGCAACCTGTTAAATTTATGCTAGACGATGCCTCATTTGTAGTAAACTCTACTTCTAAATTATCAGTGCCATCATTATCCCAAACCCCGCCTGTAAGTAAAAAATCGCCCCCTACTTCAATTTTACCATTACTACCGCCTGATGCTGAATAAAAATCGAAAGTTCCGCCTGTCATAATAAAGTCGCCAGCAATATCTAAAGTAACTCCTGTTGCCGAACCCGCTGCGCATCTAACTTCATCAGCTCCAGAATTACTAGTTTGTTCAATAGTAAAATCACCATTTATTGTAATTGTTCCGCTTGTGCCGGCATTAAACCTTACGTTTCCGCCGGTGGTGTAGTTTAAAATTAGACTACCATAAGTTGCATTTTCAATAGTAGAACTTGGCATCTGTTGGTACTCAAAAACGCTATTTGCCGCAAAACTCTCGGTGCCATCAAAAATGCTTGATGTTGCATTGTTGTGAACATACTTTCCGCCTTCGTCGATTTGAAAAGTTCCGCTACTTCGGTATATATCTACCTCGTAATCGGCCACCAAAACCCCACCATCTTCAATTTGTAGTGTACTACTTGTACCTATTACTTGCCATCCTGAATTTGTATTACCACCTGAGTTGTTGGTTGTGGTTAGGGTGTGCCCACTTTGAATTACAAAAACATCATTTGAACCTCTAAAGGTTGATGGGGTAGAGCCGCCACCACTTCTCGATGTGTTCCAATTAGACGTTAAATCAGGGTCTCCGCTTCCTTGTGAATAATAGGTTTGAGCCACTGCACCGAAATATGAAATCAAAATGATAAACCCTGTAATTAAAGCCTTCATGATTAATCTGTGCGTTTAAGATTATAAACCACAAAAGAAACCCTTTGTTGTTATGAAATAGTTAGCAAAAAGAGCAATCACCTTGATTTTTGGTTTAATTAATCGAAAAACTAGATGATTTAGACCATTCTTAAGATAAGAAAAGCCGCTGAGAAATTAATCCCAGCGGCTTTTAATTCCATTTTTAAATACAGGGTTATTTAAAAAGCTTTTTATCGATTTTACTATTTACTTCGAGCTTTGTAACTTCTAATGGAAAAGGCATAACATTACTTGTTGCCTTTTTAGGGTACATAAAACCATTATAATTTGTGTATTCACTATAATTCCAGGCCGTTTCTTTATCATCAACAATTGATGACGTTGAAAGTAGGTAACCTGTTTCAATACTATAATAGCGCTTTTGAATAACATCATTATTTGTATATTCAATTACAGCCACTTTTTCGCCATTTAAAAACTCTCCACCAACTACTTTAGCATTTTTTACATCTTCCAATATTTTTACTTCATCGTACAGTGGCATGTTGTCTAAAACGCGTTGTTGGCCTGCTTCGTTCATTTCAACCACAGCGCCCATTTGAGTTTGGCTAAACTTTCCTTTGTATAGCTTTACTTCATTAATGGCTTGTCCGCCTGCAATCATTGCTTGCAAATACATTTGTTTTTTAAGCGAAACAATTTTTTCTACCTGAACATTGCCCTGTGGTGTTACAGCTTCCATATACACAGCATAAGTTTTAATGCCATTCACCTTATCAGCGCCGCCATAAGATTTTAGGGCTTTGTTTAAAATGCTAGCAGCGGTGGTTCCGTCAGGTAGTGCAAATCCAGGTGCCGAAGTTTTGTCGGCAAAAGCATCGTAAAAAGAAACTTCGCCAAATTTCTCAAGTTTTGGAGCCACATTAACACCATCGCCCACTACTACAATGTAGCAGTTTTCTGGTTTCATGTATTTTTTAGCAGCTTTTTTTACATCGGCTACTGTAACGGCTTCAACCCTTTGTAAATAGGTATTGTAATAATCTTTTGGTAAGTTGTATAGAGAAGTGTTTAAGGCATAACTTGCTATTGTTTGTGGATTTTCTAAACCCCGAGAAAAAGAACCTTTTAAACTTGATTTTACCCTTTGTAATTCATCTTCGGTTACAAGTTCATCTACCATCATTTTCATTTCTTTCAAAATTTCAGCAATAGCACTATCGGTAACCTCATTTCTAACTGATGCACCTGCGCTAAACCTAGCTACATACTCATCGCTTCCAATACTTGATCTACAACCATAGGTATAGGCTTTATCTTCTCTCAAGTTCTGCATTAAGCGCGCGCCAAAACTTGAACCTCCTAAAATTTGATTCATAATGTTTGAAGCTACCGCATCAGGGGCGCCTGGCTTTCTCTCAATAGGGTAGGTTACTGATACAACGCTTTGTACAGCTCCGGTGCGGTGTGCAAAAGCAACTTTATTTGAGCTTGGTTGTGGGGGAGTATTAAGTCTACCTTTTACCAATTTATGACCTTGCCATTTTCCAAATCCGCTATTGGCCATTTTTTTAGCTTCTTTTAGTGTAATATCTCCTACAATTACAAGATATGCGGCTTGCGGTGTAAAAAATGCATCATAGTACTGTTTGCAATCATCGGCAGTAATTGCCGCAACTGTTGCTTCAGTCATTATCTCACCATATGGATGATCTTTTCCATAAACTACGGCACCCACTAGGTTTCTACTAATTGAACTTGGATCTTCTTTATCGGCTTTTAAACCACTAATGGTCTTAGTTTTAATTTTATCAAGTTCTTCTTGCGGAAAAGTAGGGTTTAAGGTAACATCGGTAAGCAAATCAAATAACTCGCTTTTATGACGGCTTAAACCTGAACAGTAAACTAAAGATGATCCGGTAAACA
>JBMYOR010000163.1:0-6185 GCA_049599535.1 Bacteroidia bacterium
GTCTATCTTTTACATCGCCAATCAAATGCATTTCTTCAACTTGATTGGCTCTTTTTCTGTGCTTATCACAAATTACCAAATCAGCCTGCAAAGGATTTGCAAAATACCTCGCTCTTTTAGATCCCCCCATGTCGGGTGCGCCAATTACAGGGTTTTCTAAACCTAAGCTCTTAATATAGGGTATAAATATGGTCGAAGAATCTAGATGATCAACAGGGATGTCAAAAAAGCCCTGAATTTGTGGAGCATGTAAATCCATGGTCATTACCCTACTAACACCAGCAGCAGCCAACAAATTTGCAATTAGCTTTGCCGAAATAGGTACTCTAGGTTTGTCTTTACGATCTTGCCTGGCATAACCAAAATACGGTATTACCGCCGTGGTGTAATGTGCCGATGCCCTTTTAGCTGCATCTATTAACAATAACAACTCAAGAAGATTATCGCCAGGAGGAGTTAGGGATTGGATTAAAAACACATCGCAACCTCTAACTGTTTCGCGTATCTCAGGCTGAAATTCGCCGTCGCTAAACTTGTTGATTACAGTTTCACCTAACTCAACGTTGTAAGCTTTTGCAATCTGCTTTGCTAATGGCTTACTAGTCCCACCAGAAAAAAGTTTGATGGGATTAAATCTTGACGGCATAAAGATATTTGGTTTACCAACTTAATGAGAAAGTTGGCCCACTAGGGCTCGAACCTAGACTCTTCTGGACCAAAACCAGACGTGTTGCCAGTTACACCATGGGCCAATCGTGGCGCAAAAGTATATGCCTTTTTAAATTATGGAAAAAAAAAGTTCAACTTTTGCAAAATAGTTAGTTAAGTGCCTGAAACACATTTGGAAAAAATTATTGCTCAATTATTGTGATTTT
Source organism: Bacteroidia bacterium (assembly GCA_049599535.1). Lineage (GTDB taxonomy): Bacteria > Bacteroidota > Bacteroidia > CAILMK01 > JACPUW01 > JACPUW01. Next base: position 876 of record JBMYOR010000163.1, read on the forward strand.
TGCAAAATCGATTAAAACGAAAATTTTGGTAAGATTTATTTCTACTTTTAGTGTATTTACTCTTTTGGCTATGATTGTAATTACAAGTTGTGGCAGCAGCCAACAAATCAATTATCAAAAGCGGCTAGATACCATACAAATTATGTTGATGCATGCTGATGAAAACTTGGCGCTTGATAAAGAGCAAATACAGTTGCGGGTTGATACTATGAATGCTCAATTGTTTTACATAGACTCAATAATACCGGGTATGGCATTAAGGGAAGATGAAGTGGGTATTGCTTACAATGTTTACCGACAGGCATTAGTAGTATTTAATAAATACATTGATCAATTTGATCCGCTCTACTTCGAAAATCAAGCTTTGCAAATTGAATTAGATCAAATGCGCAAAGGGCTAAATGAAAAGCAGGGATCTGATTTGCAAACATTGCAAGCATCAATTCCAGAGTTTAGAACAAGGTGCTATTCTAACTATATGAAAACTAAGGTTTTGATACGAGAATATATAGATATTATTAGGCCGTTTTATAGAAAAAAGAAAGTAATAGATCATATGTTTACAAGGTTGGTGGAAAACAATTATACCCCCGAATAATACCTTGTAAAAGCTAAACGTATTTTTGCAGACCTATTTAAACTAAATTACCATGGAAGAAGAGGTAGAGTTGCTAGAAATGGAGATTCAGGAAAAAATGGAAAAAGCGATTGACCATTTTAAAAATGAATTATTAAAGGTGAGGGCCGGTAAGGCAAGCCCCGATATGCTTTTGGGAGTATTGGTAGAAGCTTATGGCGCAATGAGTCCGCTCAATACAGTAGCGTCAATTAGTACTCCAGATGCCAGAACTGTAGCTGTACAGCCATTTGATAAGAGCGTAATAGGAAATATTGAAAAGGCAATTATTAATAGTAATTTAGGTTTTAATCCTATGAATGATGGGTCAGTGGTAAGAATCAATATTCCGCCATTGACTGAAGAAAGAAGGACTCAATTAGTAAAAGTAGCCAAAGGAGAGTTAGAGCATGCCAAAGTTTCTATAAGAAACGCTAGAAAAGATGGTATGGAAGGTGTGAAAAAACTAATAAAGGATGGGCTTAGCGAAGATCTTGGTAAAGACGTAGAGGCAAGTATTCAAGAAACTACCAATAAGTTTGGTGCAGTGGCTGAAGAGTTATACCAAGCCAAGGAAAAAGATATAATGACTATTTAATACCGATCAATTGAATTTTAAAGAATTAGAAAAAGTAAGTCACCAAGTGCGTCGTGATATTTTACGGATGGTAAATCGCGTAAATTCAGGACATCCAGGTGGATCAATGGGTTCTACTGAATATATGGTGGCACTCTACTTTCATCATTTAAAACATAATCCTTCAAAATTCAATATGGATGGTGTTGGTGAAGATGTTTTCTTCTTATCTAACGGTCACATATCACCTGTCTTTTACAGTGTATTGGCAAGGAGTGGGTATTTTGATTTAGAAGAATTGAACACTTTTAGAAAAATCGATTCAAGATTACAAGGGCATCCTACAACACATGAAGGGTTACCCGGAGTGAGAATTGCATCAGGTAGCTTAGGGCAAGGCTTAAGTGTTGCTTGCGGCGCGGCGATTTCTAAAAAAATGAATAATGATAACTCTTTAGTTTACACATTGCATGGTGATGGAGAACTACAAGAAGGGCAAAACTGGGAAGCCTTTATGTTTGCTGCCCATAAAAAGCTAGACAACATGGTGGCCGCAATTGATTATAACAGTAAACAAATCGATGGTGACCTAAAAGATGTGTTAGACCTTGGCGATTTAAAGGCAAAAATCGAATCATTTGGTTGGAGCACACAAGTAGTTCAAGATGGTAACTCATTAAGCGAAATTGATGGTGCTCTTAATTTTGCCAAATCTCAAATAGGTAAAGGCAAACCACAAGCCATTATTTTAACCACAAAAATGGGCTACGGGGTAGACTTTATGGAAGATGATCATAACTGGCACGGTAAAGCACCAAATGACGAGCTCTTAGCTCGCGCGCTTGAACAAATTCCTGAAACATTGGGAGACTATTAGCCTTGCCAAAAACGAGCTTACATAAATCACTAATTTTAGTGTTTTGTATTGCTGCACTACTATTTAGTTCTCAAAAAGCAGTTTCACAAAATGCGCCTTCTAAGCATCAAATTCTTTTTGTTTTTGATGCATCAGGCTCAATGTTTGGCAAATGGCAGGGTAAGCTAAAAATCGAGTCGGCTAAAAAAGTTTTAAGCAAACTCGTAGATAGCCTTGATCAATTGCCAAATGTATCAATGGCCTTAAGAGTTTATGGACATCAGTTTCCGAGAGATTGCAATGACACCAAACTCGAAGTGCCATTTAGAGGCAAAAATGCTTCAACCATAAAAAGTGTATTACAAGGTATTAAACCTAAAGGTATTACTCCCATTGCCTACAGCTTAGAGCAATCGGCTAATGATTTTCCTAAAGATGACGATGCCAAAAATATAATCATATTAATAACCGATGGCATTGAGGAGTGCAATGGAGATCCATGTGCTGTTTCAAAAAAACTTCAGGAAAAACACGTTGTATTAAAACCATTTATAATCGGACTAGGAATTGATAAAAGCCTTACTAAGCGGTTTGATTGTATGGGGCGCTTTTTTAATGCCAATAATGAAGCAAGCCTTGAAACTATTTTGAAAGTTGTAGTTTCAAATGTTTTAGACAATACAACCGTGCAGGTAAACCTGCTTGACCATAATAAATCAGCAACTGAAACAGATGTTGCTATGTCTTTTGCCGATCATCAAACTGGCACAGTTTGGTACAATTTAGAACACACATTACAAGCAAATAAAACCCCTGATCAATTTATTATTGATGCAGCACCCATTTACGATTTAAAAGTGCATACTATTCCGCCAATTATAAAAAGAAATATTGAATTAAAGCCCGGCGAAAACAACCAGATTAATGTAAAAGCTGAGCAAGGCTTTTTGCATTTAAAAATGGATGGAAATATGCAATACAGGGATTTAAAATGCCTTGTTTACAAAGCTTCAAATGGGGGAATTGTAAATGTACAAGACATTGATAGCCGGGTAAAATATTTGGCGGGTACTTATAATGTAGAGGTGCTCACATTACCACGAACATTAATCAAAGGTGTTAAAATAACATCAAAGGCTACGGTTAGTAAAATAATTTTAAGCCCTGGGCAGCTAGTAGCCAATTATAATGGGTCATATGTTGGGGGTATATATCTTGTTAAAAATGGCCAACTTGAGCTTGTACATGAAATGAAACCAGGTAGCCGTAAAGACTTTTTGTACTTACAACCAGGGCATTACAGGTTTGTGGTAAGGCCCAGCAAAGCCGAAAAAACAGTTTACACTAAAACAAAGGATTTTTACATAAAAAGCAACGGAGTTGTAAAAGTTAATATTTAAAGAACCAACATGAAGAGATTTGACTTAAGCGAGAAAAAAGCAACCAGAGATGGTTTTGGGCAGGGTTTATTAGAAGTAGGCCAAAAGAATGACAAAGTAGTGGCCCTTTGTGCCGATCTGGTAGGTTCTTTAAAAATGAATGCGTTTATAAAAGAGTTTCCCAATAGATTTATACAATGCGGTATTGCAGAAGCCAATATGATTGGCACCGCGGCGGGTTTAACCATAGGCGGATTTATACCGTATACAGGAACATTTGCTAACTTTTCTACTGGCCGAGTATTTGACCAAATACGTCAGTCGGTGGCTTATTCAGGTAAAAATGTGAAAATATGTGCATCACACGCGGGGCTTACACTCGGAGAAGATGGAGCTACACATCAAATACTTGAAGATATTGCAATGATGAAAGCGCTGCCTAATATGGTAGTTATAAACCCATGCGATTATAACCAAACTCGTTTAGCAACTATGGCCATTGCCGAGCTTGATTCGCCGGTATATTTAAGATTTGGGAGGCCTGGTGTACCTAATTTTACTCCTGCTAATGAATTTGTAATTGGCAAGGCACTTAAATTAATTGAAGGCGAATCGGTTTCGATTTTTGCTACAGGTCATTTGGTGCCACGAGCAATTGAAGCTTGCGAAATTTTAGAAGAAAAAGGATTAAAACCAGAATTAATAAATATTCATACCATTAAACCTTTAGATGAAGAAGCAGTCATAGCATCAGTACAAAAAACAAAATGCGTGGTAACTGCTGAAGAGCATCAATTTAATGGCGGATTAGGTGAAAGTATTTCTGGAGTTTTAGCCAGAAATTTACCTGCTCCGCAAGAATTTGTAGCAGTTAATGATTCGTTTGGAGAAAGTGGCACACCTGATCAGTTAATGAGAAAGTACAAGCTAGATACCCCTGATATTGTTAACGCCGCACTAAAAGCCGTTGCCCGCAAAAATGCCTAAGGCATGAGCGGAAACTCAGATAAAGAATTAATACAACTCATATCAAATCCTAAAACCGAGCAAATCGGTTTTAAACGTTTTTATCATTTATATGCCAAGCGCTTGTATTGGCATATAAATGATATGCTTGCAAACCACGATGATACAAATGATGTGTTGCAAGATGTAATGGTAAAATCTTGGAAAGGGCTAAAAAACTTTAGAGGAGACTCATCTATTTACTCGTGGCTTTATCGTATAGCTACCAATCAGTGTATTACATTTCTTAAGAAAAAGAAAAACTCTAAGGCGGTATCTATTGATTCTGAAGAGAATAATTTAGAAGAATCTATTGAAGCCAGCCATGATGTAGATACCGTAAAAACCCTTGAATTATTACAAGCGGCATTAGAAACACTACCCGAAAAACAAAAGCAAGTATTTAGTTTACGTTATTATGATGAACTATCATATGCGCAAATTTCTCATCAACTTAATACAAGCGTAGGCGCTTTAAAGGCATCATATCATCATGCCGCAACTAAAATCGAAAAGTTTATTAAACAGCACAGTTAAACCTTTAAGAATTAATTAAGTCAAATAAAGCGATGGCAAACAAACATGAAATAGAAAAAGAACTTGAAGCATTGTCGCCAAACTTAGCCAAGCTTAAAAAATTAGCCAACAAGCAAACTGGTAATGTGCCAGATGGGTATTTTAAAAATTTAGAGAATGAGTTAGAAGCTAAGTTATTTGCAAAAGAGACTATTCAAAATAAAACATCTAGTAGCAAAAAAACAGTAAAAATGAGTTTGTATGGTGTACTTGCCATAGCGGCTTCAATCGCTTTGTTTTTCATGTTTAAAAAGCCAATAGTACAATACCCAGAACTTAATGTTAGTGCAAATGAGCTAAT
>JBMYOR010000164.1:0-6179 GCA_049599535.1 Bacteroidia bacterium
TAAGGGCTACAACATATCAAATATTGAGAGGATTTTTAATTTTAAAATGTGCGATTGTGAAGTACTTTGAAAAAAAATACAACACAGAAAAAATTGTGGAACGTACTTTTTTTTCAGTTTTTTTTTTTTTAGTTTTCTTTGCTTTTTTAATTTTTGCCTTTGTTTTATTTTTGTTTCATTTTTGAGAGTAAAAAACATATCTTTAAAAGTGTAACCTAAAAGTCAGTAACTCCTTTGTTTTTAATTATTCGTTGAGTTTGGTCTTTAGTGTTTTCGATAATTACTGAAAAACTATCTCCACTACCTGATTCAGTTAATTTTATCGATGTGTCAGCAATTTTCCAATTAGTAACACTCATATCAACTCCAAAAACGTTTACATCCTCAGCAGCACCAAATTTGTGATTTAAAATAAACTTCATGTCTTCGTAACTGCTCATGTTACCATTCAATACAATTCCATTAAGTTTATCATTTTCATTAAAAACATAATTGATACCAGTTAATCTAATTGAGCCAAAAGTTGATTTATCGTTTTCGAGATAAAAAGAATTTAATTGATTGGCATCATTATCTTTTAGAAAGGTAAGTTTTTCTCCATTAACATAAATTGAATCTTTACTATCTAACCACTTTAAGTCTCTAAAGCCTAAAACTTTATTGTCTTTATAAACAATGTCGTTTACTTTTAAATTGGTAATGTACTGACGGCTTTTTTCCCAATTACTCTCAATTGAAAGCACCCAGTTGGCATCAATTTTATTTTGGGTAAGTGCTACTGAAACATCTCCAATTCCCCAACTCGAAACTTTTAATGAGCTACTTGGCTCCTTAACGTTATCAGCTTTTTGGAATTTATAGGCCAAAATATCTTTAATATCTTTTAGGTACTGGTCATCTCCGTACATCATCACCTTTTTAAATCTATCTTCTGCATTAAAGGTGTATACGATTTTAGTAAGCTTTGCTGCACCAAGGTTCATATTGTCTCCGGGCGAAGTGAATGAATTTGGTTGAGCTGCGTCTTTGTCTTTTTTAAACTTCATTTTTACTCCGTTTGAATAAACAGAGTCTTTGTGAACACCCCATACTAGGTCTCTAAATCCGGTAACCTTTGAGTCTTGTGCAAAGGCCGAAACCGAAATGAAAATTGCGAAAGCGGCAATTAAAAATTGTCTCATGTTTTTGTGGCTTTTATTCTTTAGCTAGTCAAAAATAAAATATTATTCCAACGGCGTAATTTTAAATTTTTCCACTAAGATATTTTACTCCAATCTTGAGTGGTATCTGTTTGTTTTTCTAGAGCCTTTTTTAATAAGTTATTTTCAGGTTTTATAAGGTTTTGATCTGTTGCAATTAAATGAGAAGCCTGCTCCCTTGCTAATGCAATTAATTGATTATCAGTAACTAAATTAGCTATCTTTAAATTAGGCAAGCCGCTTTGCTGGGTGCCGGCAATATCTCCTGGGCCGCGCAACTCAAGGTCAACTTCAGCTAATTTAAATCCATCATTTGTTTGCACCATTGTTTCAATTCTTTTTCTTCCTTCTTTACTAAGCTTATGTCCTGTAATTAGTACACAATATGATTTATTAGCTCCACGACCTACACGTCCTCTGAGCTGATGCAGCTGACTTAAGCCAAACCGTTCGGCGTTTTCAATTATCATAACAGTGGCATTTGGCACATCTACCCCAACCTCAATTACAGTAGTAGCCACCATAATTTGTGTTTTCCCCATTTTAAATCGTTGCATCTCAAGATCCTTATCTTCAGGTTTCATTTTACCATGAACAACGCTAACATTGTACTTAGGGGGTGCAAAAGATCTACAAATGCTCTCGTAGCCTTCCATTAAATTACTCAAGTCTAGTTTTTCTGATTCTTCAATCAAAGGATAAACAATATAAACTTGCCGCCCCTGATCTATTTCGTTTTTCATAAAGCCATGAACTTGTAATCTCGACTTTTCAAAATAATGTCTGGTATCAATTGGTTTTCTACCAGGTGGCAACTCGTCAAGTACCGATGTTTCTAAATCACCATAAAGTGTCATAGCAAGGGTTCTTGGAATCGGTGTGGCGGTCATTACAAGTACATGAGGCGCAATAGCTGCCTTGGTCCATAACTTTGCTCTTTGAGCAACTCCAAACCTGTGCTGCTCATCAACCACGGCCATGGCAAAGGCCTTAAACTGCACTTTTTTTTCAATTAGGGCATGAGTACCCACTAATATATCGCAAGTGCCATCTTCGAGCTCCTTATGAATTGAGCGTCGTTCTTTTTGAGTGGTTGAACCTGTGAGTAACCTAACACTCACTGGTAAATCTTGTAACAGCACACTTAGATTAGTAAAATGTTGTTTAGCCAAAATTTCAGTTGGTGCCATCATAGCTGCTTGCATATTATTATCAACTGCCAACAGCATTGCCAATAGCGCTACAAGGGTTTTACCGCTACCTACATCACCTTGTAAAAGGCGGTTCATTTGTACGCCTGTACGGGTTGAGTGATGTATTTCTCTAACCACTCTTTTTTGAGCACCTGTGAGTTCAAACGGTAAAATATGGTTGTAAAACTTATTAAAAACAGCCCCCACCTTTGGCAGATGATACCCTTTTAGTTTGGCTTGTCTACTTTGGGTATTGCTTAAAATCTGTAGCTGTAGCAGCAAAAGCTCTTCAAACTTTAATCTATACTTTGATTTGTTTAATGATTGTACATCTCTGGGTTGATGTATTTGATGAAAAGCTATTTTTCTATCAACTAACCTATTGATTGATAAGATTTCAGGATTAAGAATTTCATTGATTTTACCACCAAATTGTTCAAGGCAAGTTTTTACGAGCTTTTCAATTTGCTTTGAGTCAATATTCTTTTTCTTGAGTTTTTCGGTAGTGCCATAAACCGGCCTTAAACCTGACCTATTTTCGAGTTTTGTTTGAGCAGTAATTGGTTCAAGCTCAGGGTGAGCCATGTTAATTTTTGATCCAAAAAGTGATGGTTTTCCAAAAACTATATAGGGTATACCTGCTTTTAATGTTTTTTTAATCCAATTTAAACCCGCAAACCAAACCAGCTCAAGGCTACCTGTATCATCTGTTACTTGTGCGGTAAGCCTTTTGCTACGCCCCTTTGTAATTTCTTCAACCCTGGTAATTCTACCCTTAATTTGCACTAAAGGCAAATCTTCGGTAAGCTCATAAATTTTGTAAAATTTCGACCTATCAATGTATCTAAAAGGATAGTGTGTTAATAAGTCCTGAAATTTCTCTATCCCCAATTCGGTTTTAAGAATCTTAGCCTTATCAGGCCCTACTCCTTTTAAAAATTCTATGGGTGTTTCTAAAACATCGCGCACCTTTCAAAAATAAAGGATGCCACAAATCAATTTATTATAGAAATCAACGATTAGCGAAATTCTTCAAGCTCTTTACCTGTCCATTGAAAAGTATTAAACAAATGCTCCAGATCTTTTTTTATAAAATCAACTACAGGAGCAAGCGAATCTTTGTTTGGTTCACAATCAAAATATAACGATGCCCTTAAAAAATGATTAGTGGTATCGGTTAAAAAAAATTGAAGATTTGAAGCGGTGTTCCCCCCTATTTTAAACAGCAACCCTGCGGCATCATAAGTTTGATTTTCGATACGCTGTTCGGTAATTTGCTCCGCTTTTACATTATGTTTTTCAACAAAAGTATAAGCATCATTTATTAGGTGCTGAAAATCTTCTTCTTCAATAATTGGCTTATAGCTAATGTGTAAATTAGCATTAAATGGTTTGTAAGCAATATTTAACCAACAGAATTTCTCATCTCCTTCCATATCGGGCACTATTTGAGCATACTCAGGATACTCAAAAGTGTAAGGACAATTGTTTTCAAGTACTTGATACTCTTTTTCAGGAAAATTGATTCTGTAGTAAGCTCTTGGCTTTGGCACATAATCTTCGCTACAACTTGCCAATAACAGCAATGTAAGTACTGATAAAATTGAAATTGATTTAGCCATTATGTGCTACAACTTCAGTTATTTGCGGAATTGTTCTTTTTAGTAGCGCTTCAATACCCGCTTTAAGTGTAACGGTAGCTGAAGGGCAACCCGAACAGGCACCTTTTAAGGTTAATGAGACTACACCTTCTTCATAACTATTAAAATCAATGGCCCCGCCATCCATTTCTACCGCTGGTTTAATATTTTCATTTAATATGGTTTTAATCTTGGTTACCACTTCGTCATCAGCTTCATCCATTTGGTAGTTGCTGTCTTCATAGCTAATATCGTCGGTAAACATTTGCTTACCGCCCTCTAAAAAGCTTTTAATAAAATTACGAAGGTTCGGAATCAACTCAACCCACATTTTATCGTCGGTTTTTGTAATGGTAATAAAGTTATTAGCTATAAAAACCCTTTTTACAGATCCCATTTCAAAAAGCTCAACTGCCAATGGCGATTTTGCTGCATTTTCTAAGCTATCAAAATCAAAAGAATGCCCTCTAACCAGTAGTTTATTTACTACAAACTTTAATGATTCAGGATTAGGTGTGGCTTCTGCGTAAACAGTTATTGGGGTGGTTTTTGATATTTCGGTCATTTGTAATCTTCAATTATTGCATTAAAACAATGTGACACTTAAGAAGTTCAGCTAGGGAACATTCATATACTTATGCGTTTGCAAAGATATTTTCCATTTTGTGTTTTGCTTTACATAATTAATAATCATTGGCAACAACTCATCTTCTTTGCTCCATTCGGGTTGTAATAGCAATTCACAATTATCATTTACTTTTAGAGCTTGCTCCTCGGCCCATAAAAAGTCAGACTTATTAAAAACGATTACTTTAAGCTCATTGGCCTTGCTGTAAATTTCGGGGAGCGGTTTCACAAATTTTTTAGGCGATAAACAAACCCAATCCCATTCTCCGCTCAAAGGATAAGCGCCCGATGTTTCAATATTAAGCTTGGCTCCTGCCTTTTTTATAGCCTTAGTAAGGGGTTCGCAGTTGTGCATTAAGGGCTCACCGCCTGTTATTACCACCAGATCTGCGGCGTTTTGTTTTACCCAATCAAACATTTGATTTGATGTATATATAGGGTAGCCTTGTGTCCACGATTCTTTTACATCGCACCAAACGCAACCTACATCGCAACCGGCTAAGCGAATAAAATATGCCGCTTTACCTGAATATACACCCTCACCTTGTATGGTGTAAAAGTGCTCCATTACAGGATAAGGATCGCTAAATTTTTTTAGATTTTCAGGCTTATTTGCCAATACTATTTTCTGTTAAGCGCGGCTTGATAAGTATTGAGCATTAAACCAACTATGGTCATGGGGCCAACCCCACCAGGAACCGGAGTTATGTAGCTTGCTTTAGGTTCTAATGCGTCAAAATCCACATCGCCTACCAAGCGGTAACCTCTTTTTCTTGATTCATCATCAACTCTATTAATTCCTACATCAATAATAATGGCTCCTTCTTTAATCATATCGGCAGTAACAAAATTTGGTCTGCCTATGGCCGCTACTATTATATCGGCTGCTTGGCAAAGCTCTTTTAGGTTTTTGGTTCTGCTATGGCATACTGTAACTGTACCATTTCCGTAAGGCCTTGCTTGAGAAAGTAAAACACTCATAGGGCGCCCAACAATATGGCTTCGTCCAATTATCACGACACTTTTTCCTTCGGCACTTAAATTATAGTGTTCCATAATTTTAGTTATACCAAAAGGTGTTGCAGGTAAATAGGTAGGCAAGCCTGCCACCATTTTCCCTACATTTTGAACGTGAAAACCATCAACATCTTTATCAGGATCAACGGTTTCTATTACTTTATCTTCAGAAATATGTTTTGGCAAAGGCAGTTGAACTATGTATCCATCAACATCAGAATCATTATTTAGCTTTTCGATTTCGGCTAATAAGTCAGCTTCAGAAATATCATCGGCAAATTCTTTTAAAGTAGATTTATAGCCAACCTGTGCGCAAAACTTTATTTTATTGCCTACATATGCTTTTGAAGCTGGATTATTACCTACTAAAATAGCGGCTAAATGAGGTGGTTTTTGACCATTTGCCACCATTTCATCAACCTTTAGTTTTAAATCATCTTTTATTACTTTGTGTAAAAAATTTCGATAATACAAACACATAATACAATTCTTTTTTTTTTTTC
>JBMYOR010000165.1:0-6174 GCA_049599535.1 Bacteroidia bacterium
GAAGAATAGCTGCACTTATAAGGGTTGCAAGCTTTGACTCTGACGATCTTGCTAAATTTATTTTAGACAAATACTTTGCACAAGAAGAAAATGGGGATGAAAGAGAAAGGATATTTGGCGAAGTAAAAAGAATCTGTTTAGACCAACAAAACAATGTATACAGTTATGGCGTGTTTTTAAATGAACCCACTTTTGTATCAAAAGGAAAAAATGTGAGTTTTAAGGCCAAGGGTTCTTTAGATGTGTTTTTACAAAAATTTGGATCTAATGGCTATGAAGATTTTGTGTATGTATTTGGTAGCAGTGGGGTAGACCAAGGCAGCTCAATAAATTGGATAAATGGCGAACTGCTTGCAACAGGCACTTACACCGGTACAATCGATTTTGATCCAAGTAATAAAAAGTTTAACAAAACATCTTCAGGAACCAGGTCCGAAGCCTTTGTTTTAAGTTTAAAATGCAATCAAAATATTGAGAGTCTTGGCGATTCAATTGCTGATTTAAAGATTGAATGTGGGGTGTTAAATAACTATACTCCTTTTTTGAGCGATGAATGCGGAAATGCGTATACACCAGAAAACACAATAAATTTTCCGTTAAAAATTAATGCTGATACAGTAATTAACTGGCAGTACAATTTAAATGGAAAAACAGTAATACAAAGCCAAAAAATTGTTTTGGCAGATACCACCGCTCCATTGATATCAATTGATACCCTTGCCCCAATTTACTCTTATTGTGAATTAAACAAATCTGATTTGAGTATTCCGCAAGCTCAAGATAATTGTGCCGGAATAATTGATGCCGTCACCCAAATGGAGTTTCCTATGAGCGTTGATACTACAATAATTTGGCAGTTTACAGATAATTATGGCAATGTAAGTTTACAGTATCAAAGGGTAATTATTACCGATACGGTTAAACCAGTACCTATGATTGAGCATTTAGATACATTTTTTGCTAGTTGCCAGTTTAATACTAACATGAGTATAAAAGCACCTGAAGCTTATGACAGTTGTGCCGGAATAATTAAAGGTGTAAAGCAGTTTGAATTTGGGCTCAATGATTTTTCGATTAAGAAAATTATATGGACTTATACAGATAACCATGGCAATAGCTTAACCCAAATACAACCTATAAAATGGCAGAGTATTAATACCAAAGTTGAAAACAGAGACCCTGAGTTGTGGGTTGAATCTGCATTGGTAAGCAGGCAGTGGCTAGATTGTAATAATGATTATAATATAATTGAAGGTGCCAATGACCGGGCTTATACTCCAAAAACTAATGGGTCTTATGCTGTTGAGCTTACTTTTCAATTATGCGTAGATACATCAGACTGTTATCAGATTTTAAATGCATCGGTCAATAATAAAAATAGTACGGAGCTAACTATTTACCCTAACCCTGCTTCAGATATACTCAATATTAAGTTAAACTCAATTGAATTTGAGCAAGGTTTGAACCTAGACTTTTTTACACCAAATGGTCAAAATGTAAAGTCACTTATTTTGAACAAGCAAACTATTGCAAAAGGGGCAATATCAATTAATGTGGCTGAATTTTCAAAAGGGTTATACTTTTTAAAACTAAGTAGTAGTAAAGGTGTAGTAAGCAAAAAAATAATAGTTGAATAGTATTTATTAAAGCAGTATCGGTATTGTTACCACAATCTCAAATTTTCGAAGACCCTTTACTTCTTTACACGATAGAAAGCCGAGAACTTTCAAAAGAATAGCCATTTAAGTTCAGAGAGAAGTGACAGATCTACTAGTTGCATAAATACCGATACTCCTTATTTATTAAATCAATTACACTAGCTTAACACCTTTGGATAAATAGTTAAGCCAATTGTCACTAAATATTAAGGCCTACCAAACATTACCTTCATTTTATTTTTAAAGCCTGGTGTATTTATGGTGTCTTTGGCAATATCAAACCATTCATGAAAAACCAACCAAAAAGGGTTGTAGCCTTCTACAGGTTTTTTAATGCCATATTCAGGTGCTTCTTCTTCAGGCTGAAAAGTGCCAAATATTCTATCCCAGATTATAAATGTTGAACCGTAGTTTTTATCGATATATTTATTGTTGCGGGCATGGTGCACACGGTGGTGGCTTGGGGTAGTAAAAATGTATTCAATAGGTTTTGGTAGTTTCTTTATCAATTCAGTATGAATCCAAAACTGATAAAGTACTTCGATTTGGTTGGTAATTACAAAAATGATAGGATGAAACCCCATAAGCATAATCGGTACAAAAAATACAAGCTTTATATGCTGCACCCACGAGAGCCTAAACGAAACGGCAAAAGTGTAGTTCTCAGATGAATGGTGGGTTACATGAGTAGCCCATAAAAATCGGCTTTCGTGCGCAATTCGGTGTGCCCAATATCTGGCAAAATCGCTAGCAATAATGCATGGAATTAACGACCACCAAAAATATTCTTGCGGAATTTTGAATGGAGCTACTTTGTAAAGAAAAAGTGTAATAAAAAGTATAGTGGTTTTTAAAATGGCGCTTACAACTAGGTTGCCAATACCAATACCTACCGATGCCCAAAAATCTTTGCCTTTGTAATTAAAAATACCCTTTTTGCGGGTGAGTATAAATTCTAATAAAACCAATGAGAGCATTACCGGCACTGCAAAAAGTATAATATCAGGAAACTCACCTTTTTGTAAGCCTAGCTCACTTAAAATGTCGTTTAAACTATCCTTGAGCCACATTAGCGTTCAATTTTTAATCCAAAAAATATTTACAAGTGTATTTTTACTATTTCATTAACCATTCTTCAACCAAATGGTTGTATTGCTCATCATTAAAACTTGCTTGGTTATACATTCCACTAGCTAAACGTTGCCTGCAAGCTTCAAACAAGCTTACCGCACATGCCACCGAAATGTTTAAGCTCTGAATCATACCAAATTGTGGAATCAGAAAATTACCATCAGCTTTTTCAACTGCTTCGGCAGTAACGCCATCATGCTCATTACCAAAAACTAAGGCTACATTTTGGGTAAGGTTTAGATCATACAAGCTCTTGCTATTTTTAGCCATATGAGTGGTGTAAATATTTTTATCTTCACTCCTTAATTGGGCATAGCAATCATCAACATTTTTATAGGTTTGAGCAAATACCCACTTTTTAGCACCTGAAGAACTGTTTTTGCCAATTTTAGGATCCCACGTTCGTTTTTTTGATTCAATAATGTGAACATTATAAATACCAACGGCATCGCATGTTCGTAAAACGGCCATTATGTTGTGCGGATCGTGCACGTTTTCAAGTACTACCGTAAGGCCAGGTTGTTTATGGGCTAGTACCGACTTTACTTTATTTACTCTGCCAGGGCTGCGCTCCCGTTTGTAGTTGCTATGATTTTTACTCAATTGATTACATTCTAAAGGCCAAAAATATTAATCTAATTGATTAAATAGATTGCAACCACTTATCCTATTAATTTTTTGTAGCACAGTATAAATATTATTTTCGCATTGATTTTATAAAAAATAGTGTAATCAGTTGAAAATCACTAACATTAAAAAATCGAACCAAAAATCTATTAAACACTAAAAATCTAAATTAGTACAATGAGAATCACATTACTCCTAACAATGGTTCTAGCTGTTTCCTTATCATTTATGTCTTGTAACAAAGATGTAAACAATGTGCCGATTCAAATTAACGATGGCGGCTGGGGAGATACAGAACTTACCGACCGCTTAAAAGAAAAATTAGTTGACTACGGTTTTCTTGTAGTTGAAGATGGTTCAGCTGCTTATGAAATGGTAGTTGAAGATTATTACACTGTACAGTATGAAGAAACTGTTTCAGCTCCTAAAGACGATTGCTACAATTACTATTACGATCTTGATACTTATGAAGCATCATATATTGTAAGCTTATACAAAGATGGTAGCAAGGTAGATACTTGGGATGATGATAGAGAAGCTCAAGATTCTGTTGAAGAAGAAGTGGAGCAAACAAAATCGTATTGCACCGAGTATTATGTAAATGATGTAGTTGATCCACGAGATGGTTTTTTTAGCTCAAATGGTAGATGGTTGGCCAAACAAGCCAGAAACTACGTAAATGATAATGAGTAGTTTTTAGACTCAAAAACCAATAAAAAAAAGCCCCGCTTGTATTTACGAGTGGGGCTTTTTTTGTTACTAAACTGTTTTAAGTTAGAATGTTGTTTGATGAATTAAACCATTGCTTAAAATGGTTACTTTATTCAAATTGAAATACTAAGGTTTGTACTTTAAGTATTATTTATCAAGATTAATTAAACTGAGATGAAAGCGAGTCAAATTCTTTATCCTTTTGCGATTTTATATTTTTTGGCTTTTAATATGGGGCAATTAAAAGCATTTTCAAATGACTCATTACAAGCTTTACTTATTGTAGGTCATCAAGAAGACTTGACTAAAAATGCAATAGAAGACATGAATAAGTTAGCGATTCTATTTAGAGAAAACGGAGTAAAGGTTCACAGGTTTTACGATGATAAAGCAGAATGGGATGAGATTAAAAAGCTCTCTGGAAAGTGCAGCTTTTTGGTTTACTCAGGGCATGGAAGCACATTAGGTACAAATGGCGGAGCCGGCGGCTTATGCATTGAGTCATTAATAACTTCTGAGCGAATGGTAAGTGAATTCAAATTGAAAGAAAACGGAATTGTTTGCTTTCAATCGGTTTGTATGGGCGCAGGTTCTACGGCTGGCGATTTTGATGATATAGGCGATAGTTTGGCTAAGGCTAGAGTGAGTAGTTATTCTAAACCCTTTTTAGAGATTGGAGCAGAAGCCTATGTGGCGGTTAATTACAGCAATGGGATTTTTAAGTTTTTAGAAAGTTTTTTTCAAGGCGAAAATCTATGGACTGCATACATTAATTCATTTTATCCATGGTCAACTGTTGAAATTGATGAGGTTTACCCAAATAATAGCGAAAAACGAATTGTGCTTGCCGCAAGTCCAGGTGGCGGTACGGCTACTTATACCAAATGGGTAAATGGTAAAAAGACAACAAAGAAGATAGTGAATCCAAAGTCATACAATGCAGCTTTTGTTGGTGAGAATGAGTTTAGTATTGAAAACGTGAAGGACTAGTAGATGAAGTCTTGAAAGTTTTCAGATGTAACTACGCTAAAGCTTGAATTGTAAGCATCAACAAAGGTTTTTGGCGCTTTTGATTTTTTCTTTGGATTCCATTTAAACTCAAATGCACTGATTTCTTCTCCATTAATTTCAACCAAATCAATTTCTTGTTGCCTTGTTGTGCGCCAAAAGTACATTTGGGTGTTGGGCGATGTATAGGCGTTCTTTTTTAGCCTTTCAGAAATTAAAAAGTTTTCAAATAAAGCGCCTTTATCACTTCTCAATTCAAGGCTATTGAAGTTTCCGATTATCATATTTCTTATACCAGTATCATAGAAAAAAATCTTCTTACTTCGTTTAAGTTCATTTCTTAGATTACGGCTAAAACTTCCAAGCTTAAAGATTATAAAGGATTGTTCGAGTAAAGTAATGTATTCGTTTACTGTGTTTTTATCTACTCCAACAGTTTGGGCTAATTCATTATAACTTACTTCACTTCCAATTTGCAGTGCCAATGCTTTCAAAAGACTTTCGAGCACTTCGGGCTTTCTAATATTACCTAGCGCAAGCACGTCTTTATAAAGATAGCTTCCGCTTAAGTTTTTAAGCACATCATATTCATCACCTACGCTATTTATCACTTCAGGGTACATACCATATAATATACGTGTTTCAAGTTGCTGCTTGGCTTTGAGATAACCAAAGTGACTTTCTAATTCGTTCCAAGAAATAGGGTAGAGCAAATACTCCCATTTACGTCCAGTAAGTGGCTCGTTCAAATGATTTTGTAATTCAAACGCCGATGAGCCTGAAACCAAAAGTTGGACAGTTTTTAGCTGATCAACAATTATTTTAAGGGTTAAACCGATGTTTTCAATGCGTTGGGCTTCATCTATAAAAACAGTTTTGTGGCTCCCAATTAGCCTTTTGAGTTGTTCAGTATTTGGGTTGGTTAAAACTGTGCGGGTCGTTGGGTCGTCACCATCCAAAAACAAGTATTCATCTTCACCTAAAACAGATTTAATTAATGTGGTTTTACCTACCTGCCTAGGTCCAATGAGCATTATAG
>JBMYOR010000166.1:0-6170 GCA_049599535.1 Bacteroidia bacterium
TTTTTGTAATTCTAATATCGGTAAACTTTGCGTGCTGATAAACAAACCTACCGGTAATAAAGCCCGAGTGATCTTCATTCAAATAGGCGCTTACGTTGTATAGGTTTTCGCCAGAGCGCTTTAATACACCTTTCCAAGTACCGGTAACCCTTATGTTGTCTTCTAAATAAGTTTCAATGGGCATTTCAAAAACGCTGAAGTCTTTTGCGATTACAATATTGTTTCCGTCAATTGAATTATGATCTAGCCTATACCCAATATCTAGCTTGCTCATTGGCATTCGGGTTACATTGGCCTGACCCGCTCGAGCATCATTAACCCAAAATTCAACCTTAAAACCACCTTGTCCGTTTGATTTAAGATTGATATTTACCTTATTTACACTCAAATACGAAACTGGCAAAAAACCAGATTCTAGTTTTCTCGGGTTGCTTTTATTATTCGGATAAATTGCAAAAAAGCTCCATCGGTTATCAGTTTCTACTTGAAAAAAATAATAAGGTTTATCTGAATCAAAATTGCCAAAAACCACACCCCAATTGCCAGCAGCTTGTGCTATTTGCGTTTCAATCCCAAAATTTTCGTTATCAAAACGCCTATGAACTCTGGTGGTATGCTCGCAGTAGCCCTCGTAATAAGTACTTGGTAGTTTATCTATTTGCTTAATTGAAAGTGGATTAAAAGTAACCACATAGTTTTTTGAAACCTTTAGTTGCGTGGTATACTTAAACATTTGATCTGGTGTAAAGCAGGCTACTACTTTTTTACCATCTTGAATATTGGTATATGCATCGGCCATTGGTGCCTTATCTCGGCATATATAATTATTATCAATTCCAATACACTCTTGTAGTAATGAATCGCCTAGGCTCGACCAATACGGCCATGTATGCCTATTGTCAATGAAGTTATCATAAAAAACCAGCTTTCGGCCTTTAAATTGATCAAATTTTACCGAAATAGCTCTGGTTGTATCACTACCACCATACTCACGGTATTCTGGAGTAAAATTATCTGTGAATTTTGAAGATAAGCCCTCATCAAGCACAGGCTCATCTTGCGCATTAGCCGTAGATAATAGTAAAACTAGGTATACCAACGCCATAAAAAATGACCCACAAACGTGTTGGATTTTTAACCTGATTTTTAACATGTAACCTGTTGACGCGCTATTGCCACAAATATTTGGCTTTCCTACAACATACAGCAATTAATTTCGTAAGAATTTGAATCATTCCTTATGAAAAGCAGCATTATTCTGATAATATTTCTAAGTTTTATAATAAAAGTGAGTTTAGGTCAAAATACTGGTAGCTTTAATTTACATCCGCTAAAAGAAACTGGGCTACTTGTAGGTGCGGGCAGTATGCTGCTTTTTGGCCAATTAAAAATTAGAAATCAAACAATTTTAACCCAATCACAAATTAATGATCTAAATGCAAACGATATTTTTTGGATTGATAGGTTTGCTACCAATAGATCATCTCTTTTGGCTTCAAATATTAGTGATTTGGGAGTAGGTGTGGGTTTATTAAGCACAGGCGTTTTGCTTTTGCAGAAACCAACTAGGCATAATCTTATTAAAATAGCAATTGTGGGTTTTGAAACCATGCTACTAACCACAGGGCTAACCTACACTACCAAAGCGCTAGCCCAGCGAATTAGGCCATACATGTACAATAATTATAATGTATTTGACAAAGGCAGTACCGATATGAAACAGTCATTTTTTTCTGGACATACATCAGTTACTGCGGCGGCCTGTTTTTTTACCGCCTACACCGCTAGTACTTACTTAAATAATAAAAACCTAAACAAATATTTGTGGATAGGTGCATTTACAATACCTGCTTTTGTTGGCTCAATGCGAATTGCCGCTGGCAAACATTTTTTAACTGATGTTTTGGTCGGCTATGGTGTAGGCGCTTCTCTCGGAGTATTAGTACCCAAATTACACACCGTAAAACCAACAAATAAGCAGCTTAGCTTATCGCCACATTTAAATGGCTTTTCACTTAACTATTCATTTTAAGCTCAATTTTGTATCAAAGCCTAAACCACAGCTTTAATTGGCATCAAATCAGTAACACCATTTTGCATCATACTGCAGTAATCCTTTCGTAATAGAATATCTTAAACATTTGCAACTAATACTAACGTAAAGTTAAAATCTAATTCCAAATTGCTTTACTTACCTGTGTAGGGTTGTTTAAAGGCGTGTGACAAACACCCTGTTCGCATAAATATATTCTGTTAACATTTGAGCTATACTTATTAGAACTCAGGAGCAGGTTATCATTTTCAACCGCCTTTACCAGTACTTTACCTGGCAAAAACCACGAGTTAATTTCGGCTATATATGCTTTAGAACTTGGTCCTGAAACTACAATTTCGTAAAACTTATTTGTAAACAATTGATGCACTTTGCCCCAATAGCTAAAAAACTCAATATCCTTACCTAATTGAGACTTTACTGTTTGCAACATAGCTTTTGACTTTTCAATTAGTTCTGTTTTTAATTGTAACCTACCCAATAAATATAGGCACTCGGCCATAACGGCATTTGCCGATGGAATTACATTGTCTTGATAAGCCACCTTACGCACGTTTACTTCATTAGTATCAAGTGCCGTAGAGAAATACAAAGGCGACTTGGGATTACTAAATTGTTCGTCAACCTCTTGTTGTAAATCAACTGCCTTATTAAGGTATAACCGGTTTTGTGTAATTTCAAAAGCCCTTATACAAGCCCTGCATAAAAGGGCGTAATCTTCGAGAAAAGCACTTACCGAAACCGTGCCGCTATGATAAACCCTGTATAAGCCATCTTGCCCTTTGTGCATTTTTTCTAATACAAAATCAAGCGCTTCTAAAGCCATTGCTTGAGCCTTTGTGTGGCCTAAGGCCGCGTTTACATCAAGCAATCCAATAATGGTCAAGGCGTTCCACGCTACTAAAACCTTATCATCTAAACCCGGATGCACACGCTGTGCTCTGTAATCAAAAAGCATTTTACGTTTTTTATCCCATTGGCTAAGCGTGTTTGAAAGTGCACGGCGTTCAAATTCAGGTTTTATTTTTAGCACATTATTGCCGTGCTCCCAATGGGCATCAGTATCAATCTGAAAAACATCAATTATTTCTTTTGCATCGCTACCAAATAGTTTTTCAATTTCATCTTTTGTGAATACATAAAACTTACCCTCTACACCATCGCTATCGGCATCTAACCCACAGTAAAAAGCCCCAAGCTTATCTGTTAACTCATGCTCAATAAAATCAACTGTTAGCTCTAATACTTCTTTTACTCTTTCGCTTTGATTAAATTGCCATAGCTCGCTGTATAGAGAGAGCAATTGGCCATTGTCATATAGCATTTTTTCAAAATGTGGCACAAACCAATCAGCATCTACCGAATAGCGCGCAAAGCCACCCCCTATTTGATCAAACAATCCGCTATGTGCCATTTTTATAGCACTGTGCTCTACATGGTTTATCAAATCATTATCTCCGCTTAATGCATACTGCCTCAGCAATAATCTATATACATCTGGCATCGGAAACTTAGGTGCCCTATCCATTCCGCCTCTTTCAATATCAAATTTTCGCTTTACACTCTTAATCCAAAGCGCCATATCTGTATCTTCAAATTCAATATCAGACTTTTGTAATTGCACTAAGTTTATTTGCTTGAGCCCATTATTGAGCCTTGTGGCATATTCTTCTGCTTTTTCTCTATCATTTAAAAACAACTCTGAGAGTTGCTGTAATGTGGTAATCCATTTTTGCTTTGGCAAGTATGTGCCCGCCCATATTGGCCTGCCATCGGGCAAGGCCACACAGTTTAAGGGCCAGCCACCGTTTATTCCCATTAAATGTACCGCATCCATATAATAATCATCAACATCTGGCCTCTCTTCTCTATCTACCTTTACATTAATAAAACTGTGATTCATTACCTGGGCCACATCATCATGTTCAAAAGATTCTTTTTCCATTACATGGCACCAATGGCAAGTACTGTAACCAATGCTTATTAAAATTAACTTATCGGCATATTTTGCCTTGTTTAGAGTCTCTTTGTTCCATGCATGCCAATGCACTGGATTGCTGGCATGTTGTTTTAAATATGGGCTTTTTTCTTTATCAAGTAGATTCACAAATGCAATTTTTATAGGTATATAAAAAAGAAAACCCCATTTCGGTTCTCCGAAATGGGGCTATATTTTTTCTGTATGGTATTTTTTATCTCAATTTAAAACGTACCGGTATTGAGTAACTCACTTTTACTGACTTACCACGTTGCTTACCTGGTTTCCAAGCCGGCATCATGCTAATTACTCTAATGGCTTCATCATGCATGTTTTGAGTAGCCTTGCTTTCGGTGCCCGGATATATTTTAACATTGGTAATTGCACCATCTTTTGCTACAACAAACTGTACGTACGATACACCTTCAATATCGTTATTACGCTCCATTTCAGGATACACTACGTTTTTTCTTAAAAACTCAGCTAAAGACGCCATTCCTCCAGGAAATTCGGGCATATCCTCAACCACTGTAAATACTGGTTCTTCGGCCACCTCTTCAATCTCAGGTTCTTCAAGATCTACTTCAAAGTCTTCTTCAATATCTACTTCTTCAAACTCTGGTTGTTCTTCTTCAATGATTTCATCATCTTCAACCACTTCAATTTCTGGTGGTGGTGGTGGTGGTGGTGGTTTTTTCTCTTCCTTGGTAATGTCGGCCATGTCTTCTTCTTCTTCAAACACAATGTTGTTTGTTAATGTGTTTTCTAAGATGGTGGTTTTGCGGTAGGTAAACGCATAAAGCACCATTAAAAGAGCCACAACAAGACCTAGATCCCTAAAAACACCTGCCCAATTTTCAACATTGGCTTTTTCTGACTTTTTTGGTTCCATGTTCTTTGTTTTTAAGTGTATTTTAAAATGCTACCATAAATGGCGTAGAACATCCCGATTCCGAGAATGCTCCCAATGCCGTCAGCTATTACATCAGGCCACTGAAAGTAGCGGTTGACAAAAATAGCGTTTTGCATGAGTTCCAAAACTAATCCAAGTATTAAGGTAAAAACAAGTATCAGTTTTATACCGTGCACTTTTAGTTTATAACTGGCCGATTGTTTAAAAAAACCATTGGCCCAACTAAACGATAAAATCATAAATATGATTAAGTGCACGATTTTATCAAATTCAAAAAGGTCCCAATACGGCACGGGCAGCTCTTGCCCGGGTATAGCATGTATGCCTATTACACATAGGGTCCATACAATTGGAAACCAATTGAATTTTAAAAACATAATTATTAAAATACAAAAGCCGTTTTCGTAGCAATACAAAAGCGGCTTTTAAATATTTTGTAATTAAAAATTACTCAACTAAATCTTTATATGCTGCTGCATCAAGTAAGCCATCTGCTTGTGATGCATCGCTCATTTTAACTTTAATCATCCATCCGTCTCCGTAAGGATCTGAGTTTACCTTCTCAGGCTCACTTTCAAGCTCTTCGTTAAACTCAGTAATCTCACCTGAAACTGGCATAAACAAATCTGAAACTGTTTTTACGGCTTCAACTGTTCCAAATGTTTCTTCGGTTTCAAGTGTTTCGCCTTCTGTTTCAACTTCAACGTATACAATATCTCCCAACTCGCCTTGGGCAAAATCTGTAATTCCGATTGTGGCTACATCGCCTTCAATTTTTACCCACTCGTGGTCTTTGGTGTACTTTAATCCTTCAGGTATATTCATTAGAGTTATTTTAAAGTGGGCGAAAGTTAAGGTAAATGTGCATACCCTGTTTCTTATTGCATTAATGAATTTTCAGTTCAAGGTATTCTATATTGAATTAACCACTTAATGTATACCTTAAGCTAAATCCAAATGTGGTGTTTTTTCGTGGAAATGCTTCAGAAATAAAGGGTACGGTAACATTTCGGGTATAGAAAATACGTAGGTTTAAATTCTTATCTATTTTATAATCAATTGTAGGTGCAATATTTACCAAACGGCTACCTGAAACGGTTTGGTTACTGTTTTCATCTTGATCAGGAATACCCAACACATCTGAGTCTAAAACCCACAGGGACTGCCTGTTTTCTCTTATTGATATATCACATCTAAAGTTAAAATCGTTTTCAAGCACCCATCTT
>JBMYOR010000167.1:0-6134 GCA_049599535.1 Bacteroidia bacterium
AAGTACCCGATGAATCGTAAACCTGCTTAACCTCATCAGGTCGGTTGGCTACTTGGTCATCTTCTCCTACGCCTGTATTCCATACAAAGTTGTTATACTTTTTAAAGGTCTCTTGATCATCTACTGTAAATATGATTTCTTGATTTGGGCAAATCAAAACATCGCTCGCACTAATCATTATAGGGTCAAGACCTCTTACATAAACTGGCACATTGCTTTCTCTGTCGTCATCTGGATTCGGATATATATCATCACAATCTTTTTCAACACCAGTAAGTGGGTCTTTCACTTTTGCTGAAATTTGGTAAATAATATTATATGAACCCGTATCAGGTATGTTAAACCTAATGGTATCGCCGTTTGAACCCTGATTGGTATTTTTAGTGGTGTTAAACGGATCTGTTGAATAAACGCCTTTGTATTCTTCTGTTCTTGAGAAACTACGATCAATCATTAATATATCGTCTCCAACACATACAGAGTCAACAACTACATCAAACTTGGCAACTGGGCCTAATACCTTTATTAAATTCTTGAATGTTACTGAATCCTTACATCCTTGAGCCGTTTCAACAAACAACCTTACGGTGTATCCAACTTCATTGGCATCTAGGTAAGTATGTCCTGGGTTTTGTATAAGGGCACTATCTCTTCCATCACCCCATTTCCATTTCCATTTAACTACTTCATCATTCACACCTTTACCAATTGAGTAACCATTTGGCACATCCTCTTCATTTTCAATAATTCTAGATAAGTCTTGGAAACCTGCCGTAGCCGGAGTACAAATCAGAGTATCATTACAAGAATCACATAGTGCAAATTGGGCTTCTACACCTAATACTCTAATAGCATTCTTTTTGGTGTAAGGTATCCAACATCCCATACTATCACGTGCCCAAAGGGTAACATCATATACACCAACACCAAATTTTGGCACGGTACCATATTGCCATGTTACAGCACGTTTAAATGAGTTTAGGTTCCAATTATCTAATCTTAAGCTATCAACTATTTGGAATTTCTCATAATACATTGAATCTACTCTAAAACTATCCCATATTACAGTATCGGTACCGTTTGGTAATCTCCAATATTGCGAATCTTTAGGGTTAATATAAATTTCCATTTGAGTTGAATCCATAGTTCTCATCCAATCTTCAATTCTCGTAGAATCTCCGTTTTCAACTTTCCAACGCGGTGCGTCAAAATCCCAAGCAATGGCTTCTTTAAATGGTGGGCCTTGGTACTCATCAAGGTTATTCCAGTATCCTCGTCTTGTTGAACTACTATCAGGCGAGTAAAAGAAACCTGCACTATCAATACAAGTTGTATTATCCCACCAGTTAGACAATTCACAGAAAATTTGACCACTTGGATGCCAGTAGTATACTGAGTCAAAGAAAGTAACTTCTTGACCTTCGCACAATACGCTATCGGTATATCTAAAACATTGGTGCTGACCTACCCAAATTTCGCTTGATGCACCACCAAAACAAAACTGTGCTCCGTGCTGTGCTTTAGCACTTGATGAAATAATGTATTTACCTGGTTTTTTAATGGTGTAATGCAATGTATCTCTAAGGTTGGCCAATCTTACATCGCCATTGGTTACAGATTCTAAACCATCAGGGTGCATTTGAACAGAATCGTTAAAGCCTACAGCAGCTCCACCATAGTAACCACATTGATCGGCAGTTTTAATTGCAAAAAACTTGAAGTTTCTAAGTGAATCTAAAACATCACATACTGGATCATCTTCAGGCTTCATAGGGTCGTTACGCTCGTAGTCTTCTACTGAAAGAATAATTCTGTATGGCAACTTAGTGGGTAACAAGTTATCATCAGCTGGTTCTTTACATACTACAAAGTCTACATCATCAACAATATTTGTTCTGATTCGAGAAGCATCTGCACGATCTTTAGTCTCTTCTTCAATTAATAAAGTACGTGGGTTTGGTGATAATTGGAAAGCAGCATTTGCATCAAGGAAATATCTGTAATCTTCGTAAAAATATTCATGAATACAATCTCCAACTTTAATTTTTAATCCAGGTGTTTTACAACCCGCTGTGGTATATGACCAACGCATGCCAATCAATTGCAAAATCGTTTCAGGAATCCAGTTACACTCCCACCAGAAAGTATCAACTTCTTCATATCCATAAACAATAATTGAATCTCTACCTGGTCCCCATCCTATTTGAGTAGAATCTGAGAAAACCATTTGAATTTTTGATTTATTAGAAAATCCACTATCGCTTTCGGTTACGTTTACACGATCTAAAAATCCTAATTGTGTTATTACAGCTCTACCGCGAGCATAAGTTTTACCCCATTTTCCTGGGCCTAATACTTCTCTAAATTCAACATCATATGCACCT
Source organism: Bacteroidia bacterium (assembly GCA_049599535.1). Taxonomy (GTDB): domain Bacteria; phylum Bacteroidota; class Bacteroidia; order CAILMK01; family JACPUW01; genus JACPUW01. The sequence continues at coordinate 2,385 of JBMYOR010000167.1, forward strand.
GGGTTGTGTAATGCGCCACGCTCTTCAATAGTTAATGATTCTTCAACCAGTTTACCATTACCGTTGGTGTTACATTCGTTTTTAACACAATCATTATCAGCAGGGTCATCATTTTCGCCTTGTCTTGGATCATCTCTATTAAAAATCATCCAAAAGGTTTCTCTACCACAAAGCGGAATTGTTTCTCCTATGTTAATTCTTTGAAAATATGGGTTTTGATCGTTACCAACACAAGGTGCAGCTCCTACTCCCAACTGCATTCCTTTTCTAAAGTCGTCTCCGTCTTCATCTTTTTGAAAAACCTGTTGGTTGTTGTAATTCACATCATCTTCAGTTAAGGCACCAGCCGGATCTGCTGAAGCAGAATTAGGGAATTCCATAACTATTGGTTGAGAAGCCTGTGCTTCACAATCTAATAATGGGTCATACACTGTGAGTCTTGCAGTCCAACAGCCATCTTCGCGGTACATATGGTATGGTGCCACGGCTTCAGAGTATTTACAATCGGTTGGATCGTGATATTCATATGGATCTTGAACATCTGTATCACCACGCGCTTGTAAAACTCCATTTACATCATAATAAGCTGTACACTGAGCACTATTATCGCCAAAATCCCATAGGTAATACAAGCTATCGCTAGCCCAAGGGAAATTGGTATTATCGTTACATGCATCAACTGGTACTATTTGATTCTCTAAATCTGGGTAGCCATATGACAATGAATAAAATGCCATTGACTGGTTATCCATATCATAATCGGTATGTGTAGGGTGCTCACTTCTTTTTCTACCAAACAATCTGTATTTACGTGAGTTGTTTTTAAATGTAACTAGGTTTGGTGCTTTACAGTCCCACTTAAACTTATCAGAGTCGTGCATTGTTCTCCACTCATCTTCGCAATCAGGTAATTGAGTACCTGGATACATTGGTGGGTAGTATTGTCCACCTGCATGTTTAATAGGAGATGATTGCACTCTATAAATGTAGTCTTGTCCACCAACATCAATAGTATGCATTCTCATAAATGGTTGATGAATCCAAAAAGTAGTTTGCACTTTGGTTCCGCCACCTACTGGAGTAACAAAATCAGTTATCTTAAGTGAATCCCGTACAGGTATATCATCTTTAAAATTCCAAGTTGGTCTAAATGACTGTGCGTAATTATTGTATCGGTAAACCCAATTGCCATTTACACCTTCAATAGGTTCTTCATAAATTTTAATTGAATCAATAATTACAGGATTTCGTGGAATTGAATCATGCTTTAAAAATTCAAAGCTTTTGCAATAAACTGTATAAAAACCATCGGCAGTTGCTGTTAGCACCTGGTTTTGGTTTTTCATATCAATATAATTTCTGCTTTCTCCTGCTTTTAAAAACTTAGTAACTCCACTAGGTCTAAAGTCTTCTTTACTCCACATCCAAGGTGTTGCATCAGGATATACCTTCTTAAATATATCTTTTGTAACCCATTGATCTTGCTTAGCAATTGTAAATGTAGGGCCGCATGATACTGCACCATCGCCAGCAGCACCTAAAATTACCATATAAGAGTCTACTAATGGATTGCAGTACACATAATAACTATCTCGTTTTGATTGAGCACTTGAGTTTACCCATACAAACTGAACTTCTTCAATATCTTGACTTTCTCTCCAGCACTCATCATACTTAATTCTTTCAAAATCAGCTTTTGGTATTTCTCTTGGATCCACACAATTATTACCCGGAAACGGCGGTGCCGGCAAATTAATAGCCGCAGATGGACCCCTTAATTTTACAAAACAAAGGGTTGAATCAACTACAGGACACGGTGGTTCTAAAATTGCCAGAGTAACATTGTAAAAACCCGGACCACCCACAAAAACGTGCTCTGGGCTCCAACTTTCTCTATTTACATTTAGCTGCATAGATGCCGGATCTCCAAATGTCCACTGAAACTGTGTAGCATTTGGCCTTGGCGGCATGTTAAAGGTTATACTATTATCAGTAAAACATGGGGTATCAGGTACCCATGTCATATCAAATCGAATGTCAATTACTCTAATAGCGTCTTTTAATAATAATGAATCTCTACAGCCATCATTTGCAACAACCACTAATTTAGGCGATGTATAGCCATCATTATTATATAGCCTTGTAAAGTCTGTCCACCAATTGTCATAATGATTTCCACCATTGCTAAGTGGTCCACGCATGTAAAAGGTGTCTTTAGATCTTCTACCAATACCCCAGTCCCAAATCCAATATGCAATCTTGGCGGTATCAAATGGTGTTTTGTTTTTGAATGTAACATTTATATCAGGACAACCTGCAGGCACATCGCCTTGCACGGCAAAATCAGCACCTATTTGTTTATAAACTTCAGGATAATCTTCTTTTACTTCAATGCCTTCACAACCTTTTTCATCGAGCACTGTAAGTATTACTTCAAAATCACCCGCTTGGTTATAGCTATGGCAAGTTGGCATTTTGTATTTAAAATTACCATCGCCAAGGTCAAAAGACCAGCTTACAAGCTTATGGCCTTCTAAGCCAGGCTTTGATCTATCTTCAAAACAAAACTCATTGCCTTTAAAACATTGAGATGAATCTGTGTCTTCATTAATAATTATAAAATCAGCAGTAGGGTTGCTGTAAACCTTAATTGGCTCGGTAAGAAGATAATCTTTCCAAATACCATTTGATTTTACTTTTAAAATTGGGTTGTAAGTACCCGCATCAAAAACTCTTGTTTTTGACCAATCGCTCCCGCTAACATCCCAATCATCGTGCTGAATGGCTCGTGCATTGTCAATCCAAAGTTCAACTGAATCAAATGTTCCAGTAATGTTCGCTTCAAAGGTTACGAAGTAGTCTTCGCAGCCCTCATATGGATTGCCAATTGCGCTAATGTCGTAAGTTACTGTTTGTGCCTTTAGGGAGACTGAAGACAACAAACCAAACAAGGCGATAAGAAAAATCTTACCGAAACCTGAGTTAATCCGTTTCATGTGCAATAGTTTAATGTGTTCAAAAATATTATTAATGGTTGTTAACATCATCGTTTGATTGAAATAAGTCCTTTTATAATTTTAGATTCTTTGTTTCCACAAGGGTTGTAGAAACTAATTATATACCTATACATGCCCTGTTTACAGTCTCTGCCTACATTCATAAGTTTTCCGTTCCATTTGTCAGATAATCCATTAATGGATTTAAAAACCAATTCGTTTTGGGCGCTATACACTTCTATTTGACCTTCTACATTTTTAAGTTGTGGGTTTTTTAATAAAACATTCCACTCGTCGTTGTCGCCATCGGCATTTGGCGTAAAAATATTTGGCAACTCAAGGTTTTCAATCGAGCGCATTGAAGCCAAGGTATAAACTTCTTTTACCACCGTATCGGCGCAATGCTCATTTTGAGCAACAAGCATTACTTTTTGGTAGCCTTCATTTTTAAATGAGTATTCAACATTATTACCTGTAAAGCTCTTACCATCAAAATTCCAAATGGCATTAGTTGCATTTGTGCTTTCGCTCATAAATTCAACTTTACCGCACTCAAGTGTTTTACTACTCAATTTTGCTTTTGGTTTTTTATTTACCAAAATCTGATTTTCGGCAATTACCGTATTCGCATCGCCCAACATCTCAAAAACTCGCAGTTCATACTTACCCGCTATATCTAGCTTTATTAATTTACTACCTGAAATTGTTCCTGTTTCTGTTCTGCCATTTTGATCATTTACCATATTAAACCAAT
>JBMYOR010000168.1:0-6133 GCA_049599535.1 Bacteroidia bacterium
CACAACTCCCGATACCCCCATAAACTTTTTATTGAAAATCGCCGTTATTTAGGCCCAAATTATAATTTAAATGAACAAGCTACTTGTAATATTAAGCCTTTGCGCTTTGCCAATTTTATCAAAAGCGCATCAAATTAGAGGTTATGTATTTAATGAGCAAAGCGAAGCTTTTCCTGGAGTTTCTATTTATATTGAAAACTCAACTTATGGAGTAGTAACCAATGCAAAAGGCGAGTTTTTATTTGACCTAAAACAAGGCAACTACACGCTAATTTTTAGGCACTTGGGTTACAAAACCCAAAAGCTAAATATTACGGTACCCAATAATTCAAAAATTGAAGTAGAAATGCAAGCCGATGTTACTGAGCTTGATGAGGTAGCCATAAGTGCAAAAGGTAAAGACCCCGCCTACGCCCTAATGGCTAATGCCATAAAAAAAAGAAGTTATTATTATAATCAGATTAAAAGCTATAAAGCTAATGCCTACGTAAAAGCATCATTACAAAAAGAAGAAATAAACCGCGAACGTGATAGCATTACAAACAAAAGAATAAAATACACCACCACAGCTAAAATGAATTTTGTTGAGAAATATGCTACACTAAGCACCCAATTACCTAATAAGATAAAAGAAGAAATTATTGCCTATAAAAATTATTCAGATCAAGCCGATTATGTTCCAACGGGTAGCTCGTTAGCCAACTATGGCTTTTATTTTGGCGAAACTGAAAACTATGATGTAGCCGATATTCCTGATGCCAACCCACTGCTATTTGGCCTTTTTCCGCTTGAAGTTGACCTTAATATTTACCAAACCCACATTAGCATTGGCGAGCTAAACGAAATGCCTTATATATCGCCCTTGCACCCTTTGGCTACGGCCTCTTACAAGTTTAAATTGATTGAATCTTTTAGAGAAAACGAACAGGTAATTTTTAAAATTGAGATAATTCCGCGCCGCCCTGCCGATGTCTTATTTAGTGGGCATATTTATTTGGTAGATGAGCTTTGGGCTGTAAAATCGGTAAACTTTAAGCTTCCAAAACAAACGCTTTCTATTTATAAAGATTTTCAGTATGTGCAAAACTACCAACTGATAAACGATAGCTTTTGGATGTGTATGCGCGAAGAGTTTTTTTATGAAAGTGATGAAGAAGACATCACCTTTATGGGCAATACAGTAACGCATTACAGCAATTACGAAATAAATACTAGGTTTAAAGACAATCATTTTCGCGGCGACATTTCAACTATGGCTTCAAAAGCACAAAACAACGCCACTACCCTTTTAGCTGATTTTAGGCCCATAACCTTAAAAGAAGAAGAAGTTGAATTTATAAAAGCTCAAGATAGTATTGCCATTGCACACAGCAGCCCTACTTATTATATGGAGTTAGATTCGTCGTACAACGAAACAGGCCTAATGGATGTTTTACTTTGGGGAGTGAGAAAACAAAATTCTCAAAAAGGAAGTTACTTGTACGTGTTGCCAGTAGTAGATCAACTTAGGTTGTTTCAGCCTGGTGGCTACAGGCATGCCATTGGGTTTAGCTATAATAAGTTTTTTAAAGAAACGGGCCGGCAATTCGATACCTATCAGCAGATTGACTATGGCCCCCTAAACCAAGATTTACGCGGACATTTTAAGGGTGCATACACTTTTAATAATTTTAATTTTTCGAAACTACACGCGGGCTTTGGCAGCGAATACGAGTTAATGAACCAAAACCCATCTGTGGTGGCCAATCTATCGCCCGGAAATTATAGCCTTACCAACCACCTTACATTTGGCTACGACCGCGAGTACATTAATGGCTTTTTTGTAAATACCGAGATGCGATACGCCAACCATAATCCAATTACCGATCTTGAGTTGCCACCTTTTACCGATTCGCTAATACTGGGTATGCAATCCTTTTTTGAAGATGGACTTTCAACATTTTTTGAGCCTATATATTTTGAGCCCTACACCAAGCTAACTTTTGATACTGACATTGCCATTAGGTTTAGGCAACAGTACCGCAGCACTCCTGTTAGAAAAATGATTTTGGGATCTAAATATCCAAAAGTAAATATCAATTTTAGGATTGGTATACCATCAATTTTAGGCAGTGTATCAAACTTTGGTTTTGTGCAAGCTAGAGTGCATGATAAGGTTAAAATGGGATCTTTTGGCTACTCTCAATACAATGTAACTGTTGGTGGCTTTTTATGGAACAATGCCATACAGTTGGTTGATGAGAAATTTTTTATTGGTGGCGATTTGGTTTGGTTTACTAATCCTATGCGAGGTCAGCAGCTATTGGGCCACTCTTTACATACTACCAAACCATTTTTTGATTATCACTACAGGCATAGCTTTGATGGTTCGCTATTTAATAAAGTGCCACTTTTTAGGGCATTGCGCCTTGGGGTTACAGTTGGCACCAATGGGCTGTATTTAGCCGATAATAATTTTGCTCATATTGAAACTTATTACGGCATTGAAAAAAAGTTTAGAATATTTACTGAGTTAATGAAAGTGGGAGTTTACATGGTAAATGGAGCAAACTCTGACACACCTTTTGCCACTGGATTTAGGCTAGGTTTGGCCGCGTACAACCCCGTAACTAAACGATGGATGTAGAATTTATGTAGGTTACTTTATGTGCAAGTAACTACCAATGAGTATGAAACCATATTTGTATTTAGCCTTTGTACTTAGCCTTGTTTCAGCTAATCAAACAGAAATATCAGAACACTACTATTTCGGAAATCAAAAAGAACCCGTTGAGTTTATAAATGGCAAAGCCAAAACCCAAACCATAAGCGGGCAAAAAGAGTTTGAAATAAAAGACAGTTCACACATTTATTGTAAAGCATTTATAAACTCTGAATTTTATTGCCGCGGGGTTTATAAAATGAGCACTGACACTGTAAAAGAAGTAATTCAGGTTGCTTACAAATATTTTAAGGGTGAATTTAAAGACTCAGTTGTACTAAAGTATATATTTAAAAAACATGGTAATTGGGTTTGGGATATTTGGGGCGAAAAAATAAATGGATACTACCATTACGGAAAGCAAAAAATGCCCAGTGATAAAATCGTTTACTTATCGGATTTGAAACAAACTTTTATGCTCAAGAACTTTGAAACAAAGTTTACTACTTGGCAGGGCGATTGCCATTTGGTTTCGAACCACGATTGCGACACACTATTATTTTGGAGAATTTCTGATTATAACAATTGGGAAAATGGCCAATATGTAAGTGCTGTAACCCAGTACACTGAAACCCACAGGGCCATAAACACCAAAACAGGCGCCATGTTTGACAGCACTTTTCACTTTAGCAGTTTTAAGCCCACAGGCACTTGGCGAAAATGCCAAAATGGCCAAATTGCAGAAGTTAAATACTAATCATATTTAAAAGTACTTTTTAAAACAACAGGCCTAATTATTTGATTTTAAACCTGTATTAGGGTTTGTAATGTTGATTTAAGCTGGGTCTTGAAGCTCAACAGTAGCATCTGCCCAAAACTCCGAATCAAAATAGCTCTCGTTTCTAAACCCCTGATTTACAACACCGCGGTATTTCGTTCCAATTCTAAAACTTACTAAACCTACACGGCCATCAGGGTCACTAAAAAAGCTTGGTTCAAGCACTTTGTTTGTAGTACCATTAATTTTAAAACTCCCACTTTTAATAATACTGCTCGAATCAAGCAACACTTCTTTCTCCCAATAAAATTCTGCATTATAAGCCGCGTTAATTGGGTTCCAACTAATTGTTAACGGCTCATTACGATTGTGGTAACTAGGCGCTTTTATACCTGATATATTTTGTTGGGGCAAATCAATTGACGATGTATACACTTCTCCATTTGCCAACTGCACATTAACTGTATATTTTTGACCATCATTTATTGGTAAGGCATTATTTGTTTCGTAAAAAGGCAGCTTGGCCACAGGCGATCGGCTTACACTAAGTTTTACATCATTTGCATGTATAGTGCCATTGAGTAAAGCAAGCGCTTGCTCGTTTTTATCGCGCACCCAAACCTTAAGGTTCTCGTAATCACTTATTTCTCCGGCATATGATTTGTCAATATCAATTTCGATAATTAATAATTGCGGATCATTTATTTCAACATCGCTCAGAGCCGATTCGGTGCATTGCTTTGCACATGACGAAAAAAGAAATACCGAAATAATAAAATACCATTTTGATGCTGAGAATACCTGCATTGCTTTTTGTTTTAAGTGCTGCTAAATACGCTAAAAAAATCATAATGCCATAGCGATCAAAAGTTAAGTGGCAGTATATTATGATTAAATCACTGTTTTAATGGTTTAAAAGGCATAAGCTTTCTTCACCCATATATGCTGCCAATCCATGTAACTTTCCGTTGGTATAAACCGTATTAACCATCAAACAAGCAATTTGTAATTTGGCGCCATGGTAAAGTTTTTTACAAGCCTATTCATATTTTTAGCAGCATTTAATTTGCAAGCACAGCAATTGCGCGGTACCGTATCTGATGCCAACGGCAATCCCATTGCATCGGCATCGGTAAGCATTGCAAACAGCACTTATGGTGTTATTACCAATCTAAAAGGGCAATATTATCTTGAATTAAAACCAGGCAGTTATCAAATTAAGTTTCAAAATCTGGGCTACCAAAGCCAAACTATTGATATTACCATTAAAAACAAAGCTATAATAAAACATGTGGTACTTGATAAATCAGTTTTTCAGTTAGCCCCAATCACCATTATGGCCGATGGCGAAGACCCCGCCTACTCAATAATCAGAGATGCCATTAATCAAAAAAAGAAATACTACAAGCAATTTGAAACTTTAAAAGCGCAGGTGTACAGCAAAGCCAGCCTTGAACGCGAAAAAAAAATTGAGAAAATAGACTCGGTAAATTTTAAGCTCACCACTTCGGTTTCAAACACAAAAATGGACTTTGTTGAAAGCATAAGCACCATTTATTTAAAAGCACCCAATAGCTACAAAGAGATAAAGCACGCTTTTCAAGACCATTCAAAAAGTAAATCACTTGATTTTGGAAATTCTGCACAAATTGGCTACACTTTTAGCCCTACTCAAGAAGAGTACGGCCCACCCCCCTTTGCGGCAAATCAGCTATTGTTTTATGACAATGTAACCGATGCCGATTTTAATTTTTATCAAAATTTAATGGATTTACCATCAGTATATGATAAACCCTTTGTTTCGCCCATATCAAGCACGGCCTTATTGGCCTACAAGTACAAACTGGTTTCGTCATTTACCGAAGATGAAGTATTGGTACATAAAATATTAGTAGAGCCCCTGCGAAATGCTGGCCCCTATTTTTCGGGCTTCATTTACATTGTAGATGACCTTTGGTGTATAAAAGCAGTAGATTTTACAATTGATAAAAACGCCCTAAATACCCACCGAAATTTTAAAATGTTTATCAATTACACCCAAATTTCAAATAAGTATTGGGTTCCCCAGCGCGAAGAGTTTTTTTACAATCTATCATCAGGTAACGAAAAAATAATTGGCCATTCGGTAGCCATTTATTCAAAACACCAAATAAACCCCGAGCTCAAAAAAGGTTTTTTTGATAATGCCCTAAGTATTGTGGCCGATACCGCCGAAAACAAGGGCGCCAACTACTGGAACAAGGTAAGACCCATAACCCTTAAACCTGAAGAAATTGGCTATGTAAAAAAGCAAGATAGCATTAGAAACTACTACAGCAGCGAATCATATTTACTCGAAGCTGACTCGAGCTATAATGCCACCGGAATTTGGGATTTCTTAATAATGGGAATTGGATATAGAAACTCATTTAAAGGGTATCAGTTTTTTATTAATCCATTAATTTCTCAGCCAAGGCCTTTTGCCGTAGGCGGTTATAGGCATGCACTTGGCGGCAGCTACCGCAAAACATTTAAACAAAGCCGCAAAAGCATTGGTGTAAATGGAGAAGTAAATTATGGCTTTTTAAATAAGGATATAAGAGGAAAAGGCACCGTTAGCTACATGTTTAATCCTATAAAGTTTGCCGAAATTGAAGTAGGCGGCGGTAGTGTTTATGAGATGATTAACAACTACGAATCTATTGCAGCCACCTTTAGCCGTGGCAACTACACCC
>JBMYOR010000169.1:0-6127 GCA_049599535.1 Bacteroidia bacterium
AATTTATGGATCAAAATAATCCTTTATCAGAAATCACTCATAAAAGAAGAGTTTCTGCTTTAGGTCCTGGCGGGCTTACAAGAGAGAGAGCTGGTTTTGAGGTACGTGATGTTCATTATACGCATTACGGAAGACTTTGTACAATTGAAACACCTGAAGGACCTAACATTGGATTGATATCTTCACTTTCGGTTTATGCTAAAATTAATGATATGGGTTTCATTGAAACACCATATAGAAGGGTAGAAAACGGTAAAGTTTTAATTGATGCTCCGGTTGATTACTTAAGCGCTGAAGAGGAAGACGAACACGTAATTGCTCAGGCAAATGCGGTTATAAATGAAGACGGATCGTTTGCATCTGATAAAATTAAGGCGCGTGATGGAGGTGAATTTATAGTTTGCGAGCCAAACGAAATCCAGTATATGGATGTTTCTCCTAATCAGATTGTGTCAATTGCGGCTTCATTAATACCGTTCTTAGAGCATGATGACGCAAACCGTGCATTAATGGGGTCAAACATGCAGCGGCAGTCAGTACCATTACTTCGTCCTGAATCACCTATTGTAGGTACAGGCATTGAAGGTAGAGTTGCAAAAGACTCACGTGTAATGATTGTAGCTGAAGGAGAAGGTGTTGTTGAGTATGTTGATGCAGAAAAAATTATTATTACTTACGATCGATCTGATGATGACAGACTGGTAGATTTTGAGGGTGATAATAAAACTTATCATATAAGTAAATATCGAAGAACTAACCAAAACTCTTGTATTAACTTGAAACCTATAGTTAAGAAGGGAGAAAAGGTTTCTGAAGGACAACTTTTATGTGATGGCTTTGCTACCGAAAAAGGTGAGTTGGCATTAGGTAAAAACTTGCTCGTAGGCTTTATGCCTTGGCAAGGTTACAACTTTGAAGATGGTATTGTTATATCGGAACGAATTGTAAAAGAAGATGTATTTACATCTATATATATCAATGAGTTTGAGCAGGATGTAAGAGATACTAAAAGGGGAGTTGAAGAGTTCACCAACGATATTCCTAACGTAAGCGAAGAAGCTACCAAGGATCTAGATGAAAATGGTTTAATTAGAGTTGGAGCTGAAGTATCAGAAGGAGATATTCTTATTGGTAAGATTACGCCAAAAGGAGAAAGTGAGCCAACCCCCGAAGAAAAGCTTTTAAGAGCAATATTTGGCGAAAAGGCTGGCGATGTAAAAGACGTATCTTTAAGAATTCCACCATCAGGCATGGGAGTTGTAATTGATAAAAAGCTTTTTACAAGAAACAAAAAGGATAAGTCGACTAAAGATAAAGATAAAGCACTTTTACAAAAGCTTGAAGCTTCTCATGAAGCCAACTTACAAGCTTTGAAAGAAAAGTTGATTGACAAGTTATTGTTAATCATTGAAGGTAAAGTATCTCAAGGAGTATCAAACGTATACAACGAAGAGATTATATCTAAAGGGTCTAAGTTTTCTATTAAAACATTAATGGAAATAGACTTCTCTTTAATTAACCCAACAAATTGGATTACTGATGATGACAAAAATGTTATGATCAGAACTTTGATAACCAATTATAAGAAAAAGGTTCACGAAGAGTTAGGTAGATATAAAAGAGAGCATTTTAGTATTACAATTGGTGATGATTTACCAACTGGCGTACTTAAGCTTGCTAAGGTTTACGTGGCAAGAAAACGTAAATTGAAAGTAGGTGATAAAATGGCAGGTCGACATGGTAATAAAGGTATTGTGGCTAAGATTGTACCTATTGAAGATATGCCTTTCTTAGAAGATGGAACTCCTGTTGACATCTGTCTAAACCCATTAGGTGTACCTTCAAGGATGAACCTTGGTCAATTGTACGAAACCATCTTAGGTTGGGCAGGTAAAAAGCTTGGTAAAAAGTTCGCCACTCCAATTTTTGATGGCGCTAGCAACCAGGAGATTTCAGATTATATGATAGAAGCCGGTTTACCTGAAGATGGGAGTACTTACCTATATAATGGTTTAACTGGAGAAAGATTTGATCAAAAGACCACTGTTGGTTATATATATATGATCAAACTGTCTCACATGGTTGATGATAAAATGCACGCACGTTCTATTGGACCTTACTCATTAATTACTCAACAGCCATTGGGTGGTAAATCACAGTTTGGTGGTCAGAGATTTGGTGAGATGGAGGTTTGGGCGCTTGAAGCGTTTGGTGCATCTCACATTTTGCAAGAAGTGCTAACAGTTAAGTCTGATGATATAGTAGGAAGAGCCAAAACTTATGAGTCTATTGTAAAGGGTGACAATTTACCTACGCCAGGAATTCCAGAATCATTTAACGTATTGCTAAACGAGTTGAAAGGTTTGGCCTTGAGTATAAAACTTGAAAAATAGTTTAGATTATGTCTTTTAAAAAAGAAAGAGTTCAAATAAGCAGTGATTTCGAGACCGTATCTATTGGTCTTGCATCTCCTGAAGAAATATTAGATTGGTCGTACGGCGAGGTTACCAAACCTGAAACCATAAACTACCGAACCTTTAAGCCAGAAATGGGTGGTCTTTTTTGCGAAAGAATTTTTGGTCCGGTAAAAGACTACGAATGCCATTGTGGTAAATACAAGCGAATTAGATATAAGGGTATTGTATGTGACCGTTGCGGAGTTGAAGTAACTGAAAAAAGAGTAAGGAGGGAAAGATTAGGTCATGTAAACCTTGTAGTACCTGTAGCTCATATTTGGTATTTCAAATCACTACCAAATAAAATTGGTTACCTTTTAGGTTTACCTACTAAGAAGCTTGAGCTAATTGTATATTACGAAAGATACGTAGTTGTACAGCCAGGTATAAAAGAGGAAGACGGTGTAAGTTACCTTGATTTTTTAACTGAAGAGGAGTATCTAGACCTTATGGATTCAATTCCAAGAGAAAATCAGATGCTTGACAATTCTGACCCTAATAAGTTTATTGCAAAAATGGGTGGAGAGGCTCTACACGAATTGTTGTCGAGACTTGACCTCGATGAGTTGTCTTACTCATTGAGAAACAAAGCTTTTAACGAAACTTCTCAGCAAAGAAAAAATGAAGCATTAAAAAGACTTAAGGTAATTGAGTCTTTTAGACAAGCAAATGCCAAGTTCGAAAATCGCCCAGAGTGGATGGTAATAAAAGTGTTACCGGTAATTCCACCTGAATTAAGACCATTAGTGCCACTTGATGGAGGTCGGTTTGCATCATCTGATTTAAATGATCTTTACCGTAGGGTTATTATTCGAAATAATCGATTAAAACGTTTAACTGAAATTAAGGCGCCTGAAGTAATTCTTAGAAATGAGAAAAGAATGCTTCAAGAATCGGTAGATTCATTATTTGATAATACAAGAAGGGTTAGTGCTGTAAAAACTGAGAATAATAGACCATTAAAGTCTTTGAGCGATATGCTTAAAGGTAAGCAAGGTAGATTTAGACAAAACCTACTGGGTAAAAGGGTTGATTATTCTGGACGTTCAGTTATTGTAGGTGGACCTTATTTAAAACTAAATGAGTGTGGTGTACCTAAAAACATGGCAGCTGAGCTATTTAAGCCTTTCATTATTAGAAAATTAATAGAAAGGGGTATAGTAAAAACAGTTAAATCAGCAAGAAAGATAGTTGATAGAAAAGATCCAGTAATTTGGGAAATTCTTGAAAACGTAATTAAAGGGCATCCGGTTATGCTAAACCGTGCTCCTACACTTCACCGTTTGGGTATACAGTCATTTCAACCAAAATTAGTTGAAGGCAAGGCTATTCAGTTACACCCTTTGGTTTGTACAGGGTTTAATGCTGACTTTGATGGTGACCAAATGGCAATTCACGTGCCTATTGGAAATGGTGCTATTTTAGAAGCACAGCTATTAATGTTGTCTTCACACAACATTTTGAGTCCAGCCAATGGCGCTCCAATTGTAGTGCCTTCTCAAGATATGGTATTGGGTCTATACTACATTACTAAAGGTAGAAGATCTACTCCTGAACATATTGTTAAAGGAGAAGGAATGACCTTTTACTCGGCCGAAGAGGTGTTAATTGCATATGATCACGGTAGAGTTGATATGCATGCTTTTATCAATGTTAAAGTATCAGTATTCAACGAGAATAATGAGTTAGAAGATAAAATCATAGAGACCACCGTTGGTAGAGTTATATTTAATCAAACTGTACCGCAAGAGGTAGGTTATATTAATGAACTACTTACCAAAAAAACCAACCGAAAAATCATTGGAACGATATTTAATAGAGCGGGTTTGGCCAAAACGGCTAAGTTTTTAGATGATATTAAAGAAATTGGTTTCCAAAACGCTTTCAAAGGTGGTTTATCCTTTTCATTATCAGATGTTGAAATACCAGCAGAAAAGTTTGTGTTGATAGATGAAGCACAACAAGAAGTTGATGAGATTTGGGAGAACTACAATATGGGTTTTATTACTAATAATGAACGCTACAATCAGGTAATTGATATCTGGACACGTATAACCAACCGGGTTACCGATCATTTGATGAAACAACTTGCTGAAGATAATCAAGGATTTAACTCAGTTTATATGATGTTGGATTCAGGTGCAAGGGGTTCAAAAGAGCAGATTCGCCAATTGGGCGGAATGAGAGGTTTAATGGCCAAACCACGTAAAAACGTTGGTGGTGGCGGCGGTGGAATTATTGAAAACCCAATTTTAGCGAATTTCAAAGAAGGGTTATCAGTAATTGAGTACTTCATTTCTACTCACGGTGCCCGTAAAGGTTTGGCAGATACGGCCCTTAAAACGGCTGATGCAGGTTACCTTACTCGTAGGTTGCATGATGTTGCACAAGATGTTGTAGTTTCAGATGTAGATTGTGGTACTTTGAGAGGAATTGCTACCGAGGCTCTTAAAGATAATGAAGATGTAGTTGAATCTTTATATGACAGAATCTTAGGTAGAACATCACTACACGATATTTATAATCCTATAAATGAAGAACTCATAGTAGAAGCAGGTGGTGAAGTAACCGAAAAAGTAGCCCAAGCTATTGAAGATTCACCAATTGAAATGGTAGAAATCAGGTCGGTACTTACTTGCGAAACCCGTAGGGGAGTATGTGAAAAGTGCTATGGTAGAAACCTTTCGACTGGAAGAATGGTGAAACGAGGTGAATCGGTTGGTGTAATTGCTGCACAATCAATTGGTGAACCGGGAACACAGCTTACTTTGAGAACGTTCCACGTTGGTGGTGTGGCATCGCAGATTGCCTCTGAATCTCAGATTATTGCCAAGTTTGATGGTAAAATGGAATTTGAGAATGTTGAAACTGTTGAGCGAAACATAGATGATGAGACTAAGCACATCGTAATTTCACGTGCTGGTGAAGTTCGAATTTTAGATCCTGAGACTAAAATAGTACTTGCTTCAAATAATATACCTTATGGTTCATTCTTAGAAGTAAAAGGCAAGAGAACTATTAAAAAGGATACTCAAATCGCCAAATGGGATCCATATAATGCTGTAATTCTTGCAAGTGGAAAAGGTAAAATTGAGTTTCAACATATAATTGAAAACGTAACCTTTAGAGAAGAAAGTGATGAGCAAACTGGCCACAAGGAAAAAGTAATTACCGAAACTCGAGATAAGAAAAAGATACCAACCATTCGTCTATTAGATCCATCTGGAGATTTAATTAAAGACTACAATTTACCAGTAGGAGCCCACATTGTTGTTGAAGAAGGGCAGACAGTTACTATTGGTGAAACTTTAGCTAAGATTCCGCGGATGATGTCAAAAACTAAGGATATTACTGGTGGTCTCCCAAGAGTTGCTGACCTATTTGAAGCAAGAAAACCAAAAGATGCAGCAGTTTTATCAGAGGAAACTGGAATCATTTCATTTGGTAAAGAGACTAAAGGTAAAATTAGATTGGTTATTACACCTGAAGGGGCTACTAAAAAATCACAAAATACTGAAATGTTAATACCTAAACATAGAACATTGTCTGTATTTGAAGGTGAAAGAATCTCTAAAGGCGATATTATTTCAGATGGGCCATACAGTCCTCATGACATCCTTAGATTAAAAGGTATTCCTGAATTAACAAACTTTATAGTTAATGAAATTCAA
>JBMYOR010000170.1:0-6107 GCA_049599535.1 Bacteroidia bacterium
ATCGGCTACAATGTCTTTATAACATTCTACCTGTACTTTGTAAGTACCGGTTTCTTTAATAGGATCTACAAAACTTATGTTTCGTCTATCAATATCAAAGCCTTCTTCTTTTAGTAAATGTGCTACCTGTAAGGTAGTAACAGAACCAAAGATTTTTGAAGTGGTACCAGTTTTTACTTTTATAGTTAAGTCTAGTATCTCTAGCTTATTTGCCAATGTTTGAGCGTCGTCAGTTCTTTTTGCCAATTTATTGGCTTGTTGCTTCATCATTTCAGCGCGCATTTTGCGGTTCGAAGCGTTGGCAACAACAGCCATTCCCTTAGGAATTAAAAAGTTACGAGCATAACCCGGCTTTACTGTTACAACATCACCAGTATAACCTAGCTTTGGGATATCTGTATTTAATATAATGTCCATTACTTAGTTTATTTTAGTGAATCTGAAACAAATGGAATTAGTGCTAAATGACGCGCTCTTTTTACAGCTTGAGCCAATTTACGTTGGTTTTTAGCTGAAGTACCTGTCAATCTTCTTGGATAAATCATTCCTTGTTCGTTAAGGAAAGTAATCAAGAAATCTGCGTCTTTATAATCAATGTATTTAATGTTGTTTTTCTTAAACCAACATTCTTTTTTCTCTTCAACTTGCTCTTCAGGTTGAATATTGATAAATATGTTCTTATATCCTTGTGCCATAGTGATTATGCTTTTTCTGGGGTTATCGCTTTGTTTTGCATTTTGGCCTTGTTACCAACTTCGCCTTTTACTCTTTTGGCGTTGTACTCTATCATGTCTTTATCTTCTGACACGGTTAGGTATCTTAGGATTTGTTCATCACGACGGAATTCCAATTCAAATCGTTCAATAATACTAGGCTCTGCTTTGAATTCAACCAAATGATAGAAACCTGTAGATTTCTTTTTGATTGGATATGCAAGCTTACGCAGACCCCAGTTCTCCTCATGGATTAGCTCTGCTCCGTTAGATGTAAGGAAGTCTCTGTATTTCTCAGCGACACCTTTCACCTGGTCTTCGGTGAGCAAAGGAGTAATAATGAAAACTGTTTCGTAGTGCTTATGCATCTGATTATTAGTTTGTTAAAAATTTTAGGGCTGCAAAAGTATGAGTTAATGATTTAAAAGCAATTACGGCATACCATTTATTTTGTATAGTAAGATCACTTATGCGTTTTGGCTTTCCAAATACCCCTACCGTAAGTTGATACATATATCTCATTTCGATCAACCTCAATATCTGTTACTTTAATTACAGGTAATTTATAATTGTAACTCTCCCAAGCCGATGTATTTGATTTAGGATTACGATTCATAAAAACGCCAACATCAGTAGCTACATATAAAAAACCTGTATTGGGATCTTGCTCAATATGATTTACCGGAAAATTTGGTAAACCTTGATTGATAAATATCCATTTTGAATTTTCTGAAAAATCTTGAGTATTGGGGTGATAAGCCACTTTTTGACTTTTCTCATGGAGGTTATCTGTAAACCCAATCCAAATCTGATTTTCATTATGGGCATCAACACAAATGGTTGAAATACTTTGCCAAAATTGCCAAGGCGCCAACCTTTGACTTGAGTGCTTTAATTCTTGGGTTAATGATGTCCATTTTGGCTCATTATCTTTTGTAAGGTCAATTCGCCAAAGCCTGTTCTTATTAGCCGATTTTCTATTGCCAGCAATGTAAAATACACTTGATGTTGTATGTGAAACCCCAAGAGCTGAAACACGCTGCAAACTACCTTCAAATGTGCTTTTTGAGATCTGGTTTGCATTGGTGTAAGGATAACTTTTTATATGAGTGTAAGACTTAGTATTGGGGTTATAAAAAAAAATGAAATTACCTCGAAGGCCACTTTTTAAGGTTTGATCACCTCTTGAACCAGTTGCAAAACCAGCACCCACTAAGGTACCATTAGGCCATATTTCGAATTTACTGTTATTGCGCCCCATTGGTATAGCCGTTGTACCTCCGTAGGCACTGCTCGGATAAGCACCTACTTTATTATTGTATCCTAAATAAAGTTTATTACGAATGCTATCAATTTCGGCTTGATAGCCATCTCCTATGTAATAGTGCTTGTACGTTTTGCCAAAAACAAAAGCACCAAGATCTTGTGCGCCGCCAGCATATTGTTGCGCTTTTAAACTAAGCCCAAGGCCATAAAACTGAGTAATTGCCAAACCATTGCCTGTTTTATTAATCCATTCATATTTACCTGATTCGTTTTTTTGGCAAACGGCAACTCCCCCATCGTTGGCACAATACAGTATTTCTTCTTTAGAGTTGCCCACAATATAATAATCGCGCTTATCGGGGTGAATTACAGTACTACCCTCATGAGTATAATAGTAGAATACCCCGTTTTTTGTTTTGGTTAAATCAATTACTCTTGATTGCACCCTACCTAAATAAACCTTGTTTGGGTTAATTCTCGATACTTCAATATCGCTCATAAAATAACTACCCAACCCCGAATGGTTTACAAGTTCTTGAACCTTTATATCTGATGTCCAATAATTATCAATTAAATAAAGGCTTCTTTTTTTTGAGTTTGATACTGCATATACAAATAACCTGTCGCCTTTTTGTGGACATACTGCCAAATCAATTCTAATAAATTCGGTGGGGGTATGCGGAGTTTGCCCATTTTGGCTCAGAATTGCAGAAATATCAGACCAGTTTTGCCCTTGGTTTTTTGAAATTAAAAGCTTTGCCCCCCCATTTTTATTGTAATGATCAACTGATGAAGCCACCAATACCTTTTTATTGCTAACACCTTGTACCAAATCGTTTAAATAAGTAGTTGAAAGCTTATTGCTAGGCTCGGGTAAAGAATAAACCTGCAAAAAATTTTGGCCACCATCTATTGATCTAAAAATTTGTCTACCTACATGGGCTACTATTACATGTTTTCCATTTTTTTTAGGCTCAATTATTTTAACTCGTTGGCAAATAGTATTTGAAATATTTTTTTCGTTAAGCGAAATAGAACTTTCGTACCATGTTTTGCCTCCGTTATTTGTACGTAACACACCCAAGCCATATTGCCACTCAAACCCTACGCCTACTGCTGTTGCAATAAAAATATTATTGGCATTATAAGGATCAACATCAATATCAACCACGCCAACACCTGGTAGCCGCGATTTTTCGGTTAAGCATACCCAATTGGGTAGCTGATCATTAAAATTACTCGTTTTCCAAAGGCCACTATTTTCGGTACCTATATATACTGTATTTAGTGTTTTATCATTGACCTCATCAACATAAATGCACGTGGTACGCCCAAGCATACCACGCTTGCCTTTATCAACTGAATTACTTACCATTTGCCAACCATTGATTGGCTTGGCTTTATCTGATTCAATGGTTCTATTATCAAGTACAATAGAATTATCACCCATAGATTTTGGGCTTTCAAAAACAAAAGGCACCGACAATAGCACAGTAAGGCTAAGCAGTTTTAGAGCTAAAAAATTCACGCCGCTAAGAAATAGAACCAAATTGGCATATTAAGTTATTTGAAGGTTAACGAATTCAAAACTTTATATTTAGCGCTCTAAAAGCTTTTTATGGGAGATTTAAATGTAAAGTCGGTTTCGAATAAAAAAGAAGTTCAAGAGTTTTCTCAACATTTAATTAATGATGTAAAAGCCCTTGAGCAAATGCTCGAAAACAATTGGTTTGAAACCGATACCATTAGAATTGGTGCTGAACAAGAATTATGTTTAGTTGATCAACATTTAAGGCCATCGTCGGTAAGTATGGAACTGCTCGAAAAAGCAAACAACCCAGACTACGTAAATGAAATTGCCCAATACAATCTTGAAATTAACTTTAACCCCCATGTTTTTGAAAAAAACTGCCTAAGCCTTTTAGAAAAAGATATTACACACCATTTAGGAATTGTACGTGGCATTGCCAACGAGTTAGGCTCAGATATTGTATTAGCCGGGATTTTACCAACTATTAGAAAGTTTGACCTTGCTCTTGAAAACCTTACGCCATATGAGCGGTACAGAGCTCTGCTCGATGCAATTGGTAAATTAAGGGGCAAAGAGTATGATTTAAAAATTAACGGAATTGATGAGCTTGCAATAAAACTCGATAGTGCTTTTATTGAAGGTTGCAATACTGGTTTTCAGGTACACTTGCAAGTTACGCCAGATGATTTTGTTTCGAAATACAATATATCTCAAGCGGTGGCAGCACCCGTATTAGGAATTGCCGCTAACTCACCTATTTTGTTTGGCAAAAGGCTTTGGAAAGAAACCAGGATTGCTCTTTTCCAACAATCAATAGATACACGTACCAGCAGTGATCATTTAAGGGAACGCAGCCCAAGAGTAACCTTTGGCAATGATTGGCTACGCGGAAGCATACTAGAAATATACCGAGAAGACATTATGAGATTTAGAGTTTTACTGCACTCTGCTGTTGACGAAAACTCTCTTGATTTAATTGCTAAAAAGAAGATTCCTAAACTTAAGGCCCTTACAACCCATAATTCAACAGTTTACAGGTGGAACCGACCATGTTACGGACATCAAGGCACCAAACCACATTTGCGTATTGAAAACAGAATATTACCCGCTGGGCCTACCCCACTCGATGAAATGGCCAATGCAGCTTTTTGGCTGGGGTTAATGAATAAGGTAGATGATGTATATGGCGATGTTTCTAAAATTATGGACTTTGACGATGCCCGCTCTAATTTTTTATCAGCGGCAAGAAACGGGCTCGACACTAGATTTAATTGGTTTGGAAAGAAAAAATACCATTCAACCGACTTAATTAAAGAAGAGCTAATACCAATTGCTAAAGAAGGATTAAAAAA
Organism: Bacteroidia bacterium; assembly: GCA_049599535.1. Lineage (GTDB taxonomy): Bacteria > Bacteroidota > Bacteroidia > CAILMK01 > JACPUW01 > JACPUW01. The sequence continues at coordinate 4,863 of JBMYOR010000170.1, forward strand.
AGCCAAGATAGACCAAGCCGATATTGACCGATACATAGGCGTTATTCAAGAACGCGCCGAGACCAATAAAACGGGCTCGCAATGGATGCTGCATTCTTTTTCGAAGCTTAGAGAAAAAACAGGCAGAGAAGAAGCCTTTACTGCTATTACAGCTGCAATGGTGCAAAAACAAAACACTGGGCTGCCGGTACATCAGTGGGACCTTGCCGAAATTACCGATATTGTTAACTGGACCCCTTCAAACCTTTTGGTTGAAGAGTTTATGACCGCAGATGTATTTACTGTACAAAAAGACGATTTGCTAGAAATGGTAACCGAAATGATGGACTGGAGAAACCTGCGAAATGTGCCCGTAGAAGACGATAAAGGTAAACTTGTAGGCCTTGTAACGCAAAGATTAATACTACGCCACTTGCTCAAAAATGGCAAAAGGCCTAATGATCTTGTTAAAAACATTATGATTAAAGAGCCGGTAAACATTTCGCCTGACGATAATATTCAAAAAGCTATTATTTTAATGGATGAACATAAGATTAGCTGCCTGCCAGTTACCAAAGATAAAAAGTTGGTAGGCATTATTACCGACAGCAACTTTATGGACATTTCGAAAAGTTTATTAAAAAGGTTGACTTAATAAATTTTACTTTTTGATGTAAGTCAGAAATTTATATTTGCAAAACGTTGACCCAAAACACCGCCGGTATTAGACCCCTATTTTTAATTTTAATAATTTTTGGCTTCTATGCTTTTAGCCCTTCTGATACAGATGGCCTTTATGAGCAATACTTTAAAAAGCACTTACTAACTAAGGGCCAAATTATTGATGGAAACAAAAGCGGTGAATGGCAATTTTTTTACCCCGATCAGAGCATTCATTTTAAAGGGCGATTTACCAATGGCAAAAAGTCAGGTACATGGCTGTTTTACAATCATAAAGGAAAACTCTTTACAAAAGCTGAATTTGCCAATAATGAAATAAGCAACGCAAAAGCTTTTTATAAAAATGGCACCCTGATTGCTAAAGAGCACTTTAACAATGGTTTATTTACAGGCAAAACCGACTATTATTATGAGAACGGCAATGTGCAAGCAACTTTAATCGAGAAAAAGAATCGTTCAATTTTAAGTTCTTTTCATGCAAATGGCAATCTAAAATTTATTACCGTAGAGTGGAAAAACAAAAGAAATGATACCACCAAAGTGTATTATAGCAATGGCCAAATAAAAGAAGAACTATCTTTTTAT
>JBMYOR010000171.1:0-6104 GCA_049599535.1 Bacteroidia bacterium
TGAAATCAATCCTCACCCTAACTCTTACCATTATAACACTTTCGGCCTGCAATACAATTGAGCAAAAAGCAAAACAAGTAGCTAACAAAACTGGCGAAGTAGCTGGTGAAACCGCAAGTGAATTTGTAGAAGGAGTTAGCGATGGTATTGATAAAACCATGAAATGCCAAATTACGGTTGATTCGATACTTACAACAAAAGGCGTCTCTTTTGGCAAACATACAATCGAGTCAAAACCAACAGGAACAGATAACCGATTGAGCATATATCTTATATTCGATCAAGACTTTGAAGCGGAGATTAGAGCCGCTGCTTTTAACGAAGATGGAGATGAAATAGGTCGCTCTAAACTTGCCTTATCTTCAAAATCTGGTGATGCCGAATATTATAATTTCAATTTTAACGATGCCACCAACCTAGATGCGAAGTGCCGGGTGATTTTTAGTTTGGTAGAGTAACTGCGGCGCAGGAGCGCTTTGATTTGTCAGATCAAGGAAACCGGAGCTTCCTTTCGACCTTCGAATAAAAATATAACAGCCGATCAGAAGCTCCAGCTTCTGAACTTAGACAAAGAAAGGCGCTCCTATCCCGAATCAAAAAAAACCTACCCATCCATTAATCATCCAAATCCTATTACAGACAATTATTTACCCATCACTCTCATCTAGTTACTGAAAAAGAAATACTTTTGCAGCCTTAAAATTTTTAAATAATCCTTTTAAAATTTCGTGACTATGTATTTATCAAGCGAGAAGAAGAAAGAGATTTTTGCAAAATATGGTAAGGGCGAAGGCGACACAGGTTCTCCTGAAGCACAAATTGCCTTATTTACTTACCGCATTAATCACTTAACCCAACACCTTAAAGAAAACAAAAAAGACTACACAACGCAAAAAAGTCTTTTAAAAATGGTAGGTAAAAGACGTGATCTTTTAAACTATCTAATGAAAATCGATATTTTTAGATATCGTGACATTATTAAGGAAGTTGGCATTAGAAAATAAGAAGCTTTCTTCAACAGATATAAAGGGCAGTTTTATCGAACTGCCCTTTTTTGTGTGCTGGGCTTTTACAACAAGCTCAGGGCTTTAAGCTATATTGCACCCCATTATAGAAAGAAGAGGAAAATATATTAATCCAGATTTGAAATGAGTAAACCTCAAGCAATTAGAAAAGAAGTGAAAATGGCCGATGGACAGGTCATTACTCTTGAGACCGGCCTGTTGGCCAAGCAAGCCGATGGTTCGGTTGTGCTAAGATGTGGCAATTGTGTGTTGCTAGCCACAGTAGTATCGGCAAAAGATGCCAGAGATGGTGTAGATTTTATGCCATTGTCAGTTGACTATTTAGAAAAATTTTCATCAGCGGGTAGATTCCCTGGTGGCTTTTTGAAAAGAGAAACCCGCCCATCAGACTACGAAGTATTAATCTCGAGGTTGGTTGACCGAGCGCTTAGACCGCTTTTTCCAGATGATTACCACTCAGAAACACAAATGATCATTCAGATGATTTCGTCTGATGAAAATGTGGCCCCTGATGCACTAGCTGGCTTTGCGGCATCAGCAGCACTAGCTGTTTCTGACATTCCATTTGGCGGACCTATTTCTGAAGTAAGAGTAGCCCGTATTGATGGCGAATACAAAATAAACCCACCAAGACCATCGCTTGCAAATGCTGATATAGACCTTATTGTTTCAGGCACTATTGATACCCTAAACATGGTTGAAGGTGAAATGAGCGAGGTAAGTGAGCAAGAAATGCTTGATGCTATAAAATTGGCTCAAGAAGCTATTAAACAACAATGTCAGGCTCAACTTGATTTTGCTGCAGAAGTAGGCGCTACCGAAAAACGTGAATATTCTCATGAAGAAAGTGATGAAGAACTAGCCGCTAAAATTCACGAATTATTCTACCAAAAAATATATGATGTAGCCGCGCAAGCATCAGATAAATCAGAACGTTCTGAAAAGTTTGCCGCTTTTATTGATGAGTATATTGAAGAACTTGGAGAAGAGCCAGAAGAAAACCTGGAGCTTGTAAAACGCTACTATAAAAAAACCATGAAAAAGGCCGTGCGCGATATGGTACTTGATACCAAGCAGCGCCTTGATGGAAGACAACTTGACGAAGTAAGACCTATTTGGAACGAAATAGATTACTTGCCATCAACTCACGGCTCATCAGTTTTTACTCGTGGAGAAACTCAAGCGCTTGCCACAGTAACCTTAGGAACCAAGATGGACGAGCAAATGGTTGATCGCGTGCTTGACCAAGGTTCTGAAAGATTCTTATTGCATTATAACTTCCCTCCTTTCTCAACCGGTGAGGCGCGTTTTTTACGTAGCTCATCTCGTAGAGAAATTGGACACGGAAACTTGGCCATGAGGGCACTTAAAGGCGTATTGCCGAGTGCCGAAGATTGCCCGTACACCATTAGAGTTACTTCTGAAGTATTAGAATCAAATGGTTCTTCATCAATGGCTACGGTATGTTCAGGCTCAATGGCACTAATGGATGCTGGTGTTCAGGTTAAAAGCGGTGTTTCAGGTATTGCCATGGGTATGATTTCAGACCCTGAAAAAGGCAAATACGCTATTTTGTCTGATATTTTGGGTGATGAAGACCACCTTGGTGATATGGACTTTAAAGTGGCCGGTACCAAAGATGGTATTACCGCCTGCCAAATGGACATTAAAGTTGATGGCTTGACATTTGAAGTACTTGAAGAAGCACTTTTACAAGCCAAAGAAGGTAGAGCTCACATTTTAGGTGAAATGAACAAAAGCATTTCAGAAGCTCGATCTGATTACAAAGACTTTGTGCCAAGAATGCATCAAATGCTAATAGACAAGGATTACATAGGCGCTGTAATAGGTAAAGGTGGTGAAGTAATTCAAAAGATTCAAGCTGAAACGGGTACCACCATCTCTATTGAAGAAGATGAAGAAGCCGGAAAAGGTATTGTGCAAATAGCAGGAGTTAACCCTGATAATTTGCAAAAAGCCATTGATTGGGTTACAGGTATAATTACTGAACCTGAAGTGGGAGAAACCTATGAAGGCAAGGTAGTAGAAAGCCTTGGATTTGGTGTTTTGGTTGAAATAATGCCAGGCAGCAAGGGTTTACTGCACGTAAGCGAGTGGGCCTACAGCAAAACCGAAAACATTGAAGACGAAGTAAAAGTTGGCGAAACAGTTACTGTTAAGCTTCTTGACGTTGACAAGAGAAATGGTAAACTTAAACTCTCAAGAAGAGCCTTATTAGAAAAACCAGAAGGCTGGGTAGACAGACCACCAAGAGACGATAGACGCGGCGGACGCAGAGACGACAGGCGCGGTGGCGGACGAGACGACCGTAGAGGTGGTTTTAGACGTGATGACCGCAGAGACGACAGACGTGGTGGCGGCAGAGACAGCCGCGATAGAGACAATAGAAGCAGCGATAATAACTAAGGTTATTTTTTTGCAATAATTCATCAAGGGTGAAAGAAATAGATCAAAAAAGTATCATTTTCTTCACCCTTGTTTTTTTTGGGCTAGCATATTACTGTACCAATCCATATATAATTGACGATTCCTACATCACCTTAAGGTGTACACAACATTGGATTGAAGGCAAAGGCTTATACTTTAACACGGGGCAAAATGTATATACCATTACCAATCCGCTTTGGGCATATTTGATAGGTTGGGTAGCTAAAACAGGTGTTTCTCTAAAAGTGGCTATGCTGGGTACTGCCGCCGTTACCATGTATTTTTTTTACGTATCATTAATTGTTTGGTTAGGCAGCTATTTTAAACCATTAGTAGCTACAATAGCAGCATCAATTTTACTCAGCAACACATTGATTTTAGGCATTGGAATGAGCGGCATGGAAACACCACTTTACATCTTACTAATTATGTGGGCAATCATTTTTGCTGAACAAAAAAAGTATGCCTTATCATGGGTAATTGCAGGCATTGCTTTATTTGTTAGAACCGATGCTTTTTTATTGGCTGTAGTACTAGGTATGTTTCAGCTTTTTGAAAAAGGTTGGCAAAAAACCTTCAAATCAACATTAATTTACATAACATTTATTGCTGCGTATTTACTTTTTGGCTACCTAAACTATGATACAGTAATACCCAATTCGGTTATTAGAAAAACCGGTCTTGGCAACATTTTATCGGTAGACCATATCACATCAATGCTAAGCACTTTATATAGTTTAATAATGGCCACTACAGGTCACATCAGCCATTATTCTATATTAAATCCACAATGGATTATTTTACCCCTAATTACTGTTGTTTTTATTTCAAAAACATTTAAAATCAATAGGGTTTTAGTTTTTTCTTTTTTGGTATCAATGGCTATGGTATTTATGTCGTTTAAAAAGGTAAAACACGGCTGGTACTTTATACCACCGCTTTTGGGTATAGCTTATCCTATTGCCACGTTTTTAAAGCCGCACATTTACAAAACAAAAAAAATTATAGGATATGCATATTTATTATAATTAGTCTTTTTTACAACTATAAATTTAACAGCCATTTGCGCCAAACGTATCATTATGCTCAAAGAGAATTAGTATACCAGGCAGTGAGCCAATGGAGCAACCGCTGGATGACCCGCAACGCCAAAATGGCTTGTGTAGAAATTGGAGCATTAGGGTATTATTTAAGATCAGACATTGAGCTACTAGACCTTTACGGATTAAGTAGAATTAAAGAAGACCGCGCTTTATCTCGTGTCGGCATTTTAGAAAAATACAAGCCCGCTTGCTTGGTTTATAATCAAAAAAAGGTGGCACTACTTGAATCTGTTTATAAGGATTTTGAGCAATATACCTGGCAACAGCTCGGCGGTAAAATGGTTGGAGTTAGAAAAGAATTAATTGATGATAATAACATAGCATTTGATCAGTTAACCAACATATACAAACAGTTAAAAACTGAAAAAGGGCTTTAATTACATTTGCGCCAAATTACTAAACAATATGGCTCTTTTAGCACCATCAATACTGGCAGCAGATTTCGGCAATCTTGAACGAGACTTTAAAATGATAGATAAAAGTGAAGCCGATTGGTTTCATTTTGATGTAATGGATGGTTCATTTGCCCCTAATATTTCATTTGGTTTTCCGGTATTACAGGCACTTAAAAAGGTTACTAACAAACCTATTGATGTGCATTTAATGATTGTAAACCCCGAAAAATATATTGAGCAATTTGCCAAAGCAGGCGCCGATGTAATTACAGTACATGCCGAAGCATGTCAGCATTTACACAGCACTATTCAACAAATTAAGGCTACTGGTGCAAAAGCAGGCGTTTGTTTAAACCCACATACACCTATCGAAACCGTAAAACATGTGCTAGCCGATATGGATATGTTATTGCTCATGAGTGTAAATCCAGGCTTTGGCGGCCAAAAATTTATTCCTTTGGTTTATGATAAACTAGCTGAATTAAAAAAGATAAGACCACAAGGTTTGTTGGTTGAAGTTGACGGTGGAGTAGGCTTACACAACTGCCAAAAACTAGTGGAATCTGGAGTTGATGTATTGGTGGCAGGTAGCGCAGTTTTTAATACCGAAAACCCAACCAATACCGTATCAGAATTTAAAAAGCTAATAGGCTAAGGTATTAATCAGGTTACTTTAAGCTCAACTGCTTAAATTTTTCGCTCGATTTTGCTAGTGTAAAGGTAAAAACAGTGCCTTTACCCTGGCTGCTGCGCACCTTTATCTCTTGATTATGCGCCTCTAAAAAGTGCTTTACAATAGACAAGCCTAAACCCGTACTGCTGCCTTCGTTTCGGCTTCGGCTTTTGTCTACACGATAAAACCTTTCAAATATTCTTGGTAAGTCATTTTTATCAATACCCACACCGTTATCAGCCACTTCAATTAATATTTGCTCTTTTAAATCAAAAACACTAACCGTGGTTTGTCCATTTTCCTTACCGTACTTAATCGAGTTGCTTACAAGGTTTACAAAAACCTGCTTAATTTTTTGATAATCGGCTTCTACAACCGCTTTATCTAAGCCCTTCCGTTTTAAGCTTATGCCTTTGGGTTCGGCATCTAGCTCAAATCCCTCAAATACTTCATCAATTAA
>JBMYOR010000172.1:0-6079 GCA_049599535.1 Bacteroidia bacterium
AAAGTAGCTTAATTTTTGAGTGTTTAATTACTAAATAAAAAAGGCGATCAATTTAAATTGATCGCCTTTTTTATTTTAACAGAAATTTCTATTATGGTATTAACTTTTTTCGAACTGCACCGGTAATGTCATGACTTTCTTCATAATACAATACCATTTGTGCTTGCTCGCTATAGTTTAACACGTAAGTAATTCCTTTCTCTTTGGCTACTTCAGTGGCTGCTTTTTTAACCTTCTTAATTAGGCGGCCCAAAACTACTTGCTGCATACTATCAAGGTTCATGCTCGACATTTGGTAAAAAGCTTTGTAGTTTTCTTCCATTGTTTTTAATTCATTTTGCTTAATAGATCTGTAGGCAGCTGACCAAAGCTTAGCGCTATCTTGGTACGTTTTCATTGACTTTTGATAAGTAAACTCTAACTTTTTAAGTCGGCCTTCAACCTGAACCTGCTCTTGTTTCATGCTATCCATAGCAACTTTGTATTCTGGCATATCTACCACAATAGTTTCCATGTTTACATGGGCAATTTTTTGAGCAAAAGTATTGGTGGTAAATATTGTAAATACCGCAACTACCAATAATTTAATTTGTTTCATTTAACTTCTTTGTATGTTTAATTGTCTTCTCCTTCTTCATTTCCAGTACCTGGCACAATACCTAAGTAATCTAGTACTTCGTCACTTCTATCAAATTTGCTGTTTGTAAACAACATTGTAGTAGATCCTGATTTATCAAAAACAAAATCAAGTGCATTGTCTTTGGCCAACTCTTGTATAGCGTCAAAAACTTTGTCTTGTATTGGCTTTAGCAACTCTTCTCTTTTTTTGTCAAGCTCGCCACCTGAACCAAATTTTGCTTTTTTATATTCTTCTAATTCTTTTTCTTTTGCAAAAATAGCTTCTTCTCTTTCTTTTTTTACTGCTTCAGATAAAATCAACCTTTCAGCCCTATAGTCTCTAAACATTTTGTCTATAGAGCGCTTGTAGGTTTGTATTTGCTTTTCCCAGTCTTTGGCTAAGTCGTTCAGTTTTTCTTGAGCAGCGCGGTATTCTGGCATTTCGTCAAGAATATATTCCGTATCAACGTAAGCGAATTTTTGAGCGCTACTATAAATGCTTATAAAGCCAAAGATTAAAATAAATAAGGGTTTAATGATTGTGGTTTTCATACAAGTCTTTTTTGGATTTACAGGTGTTTGCATAAACAATACCAATTAGAATTGTTGGCCAATTGAAATGTGGAACTGACCACCTTGTTGTCTCTCTTGTCCAATAGTTCCGTCAAATCCAAATCCATAGTCAAATCCAATTAGTCCAAACATTGGTAAAAATAACCTTACCCCAGCACCAGCAGAACGGTAAAGGTTGTATGGATTATATTCTTTAAAGTTTAAATAATTGTTGCCTGCTTCCATAAACGTGAGTAAGTAAACGGTTGCTTGCGGATTTAATGATAGTGGATACCTTAATTCTACGTTAAATTTATTAAAAATAGCCCCTCCTTCAATTAAGGTAGTATAAAATCCATCTTGATCAAAGCCGTTTAATGAAGGTGTTATTGCGTTGTTTTGATACCCTCTAAGTCTTACAAGTTCACGGCCATCAAACTGAAATCCACTTAAACCATCTCCGCCCATATAAAATCGCTCAAAAGGCGATGTGCCGTAAGATGAATTATAACTACCCAAAAAGCCAAATTGAGCTTGAGTTCTTAAAACTAATTTTGGAATCAGCTCAAAGTAAAAGTCACTATCAAATCTCCATTTATGGTATTCTATCCATTTGTAATGGTCTTCAGGTGTGGCAGTTGAGTAGTCAATATCTCTAAATAACGACATTGGAATAGTCCAGTTTAAACTTAATGATAAGCTACTACCGCTTCTAGGGTATATAGGTCTATCAATTGAGTTACGAGAAATTGTATGGGTAAAGAAAATATTGTTGGCAATACCGTTGTCAAAAGTGCTAAATACTTGTCCATAATTATCTACACCGTATCTTCTATAAGATAGAGCATTATACATGTTAAAGTAATTATCAGGCCATCTGAGTCGTTTACCAATCCCTACACTGGCGCCTGTAACCTTGAATTTACCTGGATCATCACTCAAAACATTGTTAGAATAAACTGTATGAAATAAGTTTAATGATAAACTGTTGGGCCTTTTGCCACCAAACCATGGTTCGGTAAAGCTAAAATTATAAGATTGATAAAAGAGTCCACTTGATTGGGCCCTAATCGATAGCTTTTGGCCATCTCCCATAGGATAAGGGCCTCCCCATTTGCCTTTTTTAAATAAGTTTCGTGTAGAAAAATTATTTAAACTCAAGCCTAAAACGCCAACGATCTGACGCTGTCCCCAGCCCATTGAAAGTTCAATCTGATCACTGGGTCTTTCAGCTACAACATATTCAATATCAACTGTACCGTTTCTTGGATCTGGGTTTGTTTTTATATCAATAGTTTCAGGATCAATTAAACCAAGGCCTGATAAACGCTGTTGGGTTAATATAACATTAGATCTGCTAAATTTATCTCCGGGTCTTGTTTGTAGTTCTCTTAAAAATACATGATCATTGGTTCTGTCGTTTCCGCTAACACTAATTCGGTTAATGGTGGCTTGGGGCCCCTCGTATAATCTTATTTCAAGGTCTATGCTATCTTTATCAACCGCGGTTTCAACAGGCACAAGGTTAAAAAATAGGTAGCCATTATCCATATATAGCGTGGTAATATCCATACCATTTGGATTCATTCTTAGGTTACGTTCAAGTTTGGCAGGATCGTAAATATCGCCTCGTTTTATGCTGAGTATGGCTTCTAAAAAGTCGCTATGATATTTGGTGTTTCCGCTAAATTTAATATCCCTAAAATAATAAAGATTACCTTCATCTACACGCATGTAGATGTTTAGCATGCCTTCATTATTGTCATAAACCGAGTCAATAACAATTTCGGCATCGCGATAGCCTTTGCCCTGATAAAAGCTAGCAACATTAGCTAAGTCTTCTTTGTAAAGGTCTTGATTAAATTTTGATGACCTAAAAACATATTGCCATGTGCTCTGCTTGGTTTTTTTAAGCAACATTTTTAGTCTAAAATCTGAAAATGCCGTGTTGCCGTCAATTTCAATTTCTTCAATTCGTACTCTAATGCCCCTATCAATTACTATTTTAAGCTTGTTTGAGTTACCGTTATACAAACTGTCTTCAGTTCTTACAATTTGAATTTTTGGTGTTGAAAAACCTTTGTCTATATAGTAATTTCTAACTTGGTTTTCAATGCGTTGAATATAGTTTTCAGAAATCACATCGCCCCTAGTAAGGCTAAGTTTATCTTCTAAAGATTTTTGTTCGGTTTTTTTAATGCCTGAAAAAACAAAGGTTGATAATCGGGGCCTTGTTTTTACAATGATTTGTAGGAAAATTTTATCGCCTTCAACTTTATTGGCGGCTATTTCTATGTCAGAAAATAATTTCTGTTCCCAAAGGGTTTCAATTGCATTTTTAATTTCTTGTCCTGGAACTTCAATCGTTTTGCCGGGGGTAAGGCCCGATAATGATATTAGTAACGGCTTATTTACACCACGATCACTTATTACTTCAACACCGCCAATAACATATTTTTGAGGAGTTGAATAGTCAATATCAATATCTACTTGAGCATTGCTCTTAGAAATATTAAAAACTGAAAGTATTGTAAAAATTAAAACTATTGTTCTAAGTTTCATCATTTAATTGTTCGCTTGTTCTACCAAAACGGCGTTCTCTGTTTTTGTAGTCTTCAATTGCTTCAATTAATCCGTCTTTGTTAAAGTCGGGCCAATGCGTATTTGTAAAGTACAATTCGGCATAGGCAAGTTCCCAAAGCAAAAAGTTGCTAATTCGGTTTTCGCCGCTAGTTCGTATAAGTAATTCAACATCAGGAAAGTTGCATGTTGAAAGTTGATTTCTCATTAGATCTTCAGAAATACCGTCAGGTTTAAGGGTGCCCAGCGCTACTTGTTGTGCAAGTTTGCTTGCAGCATTGGTTAAATCCCATTTGGCTGAATAACTTAAGGCCAAGATTAAGTTAAGCCCTTTGTTATCTTTTGTTTGTTGAATTGATTCATCAAGTTCAGCCTGACATTTTACAGGCAAATCTTGGGTGTTGCCTATAGTATGTAACCTTACATCATTTTTATGAAGCTTTTCTAGCTCAACTTTTAAGGTAGCCACCAAAAGTTCCATTAAAGCATCAACTTCTTTTGCAGGGCGTGCCCAGTTTTCAGTAGAGAAAGCATAAAGGGTTAAATACTCTACTCCTAACTCAGTGCAGGCTTCAACCATTCTTCTAACTGTTTCTACGCCTTGATGGTGCCCAAAAATACGCTCCATGCCGCGTTCCTTAGCCCACCGTCCGTTGCCGTCCATAATCATTGCAATATGGCGCGGAACTTTAGACTGTAAAGGCTTATGTTTTTTACTTGATACCATTATTAAAAGATGGGCGAAATTAGGCTATTTGAAGTTAAAACACTCTTTGTCGAGTAGCCAATATGAAATTGAAACTCCAGTAAAAAAGTACCAATCGTTTCGTTGTGGGTTGCCCCTTTGTTTGTCAGTAATAAATATTTGATCTGGGCTTTTGTTTGCCATGTAGGCAGCAACATTGCCTTTTGATTCAAATATTACCGAGTTGTCGTAGTAGGTTCCGCTTACGTCGTCAAGATAGTCTGTAAATGAAAACCTAAACCCAGTGTGGGCGTATAGGTTCCATCTGCGGCCAATAACCCATTTGGTGCCAATACCAACTGGCGCCACAGCACTAAAATTACTGTATGGTTTTGGGCCATTAGGTAGGCCTTGCCCTTCGGTAGATAGGGGTTTTAGATTGATATATTCTCCGTTATAAGTGCCTTTTGGGTTAAAATATGTTGCGCCAAGGCCTGCGAAAATATATGGGCTAAAGTCTTCAGCTCTAAGGCCAATAAAAAATTTCTGAAAATTGAATTCAAACTGAACGCTCGCTTCAATAAGCTGACTTTTAAAGTCAAGGTTTCTGGTTTGGTTTTGCTTAAAGTTTTGATCGTTGCCTGAAATTGTAGCTAGGTACAAACCGTATTTCCACGACACGAAACCATTAGGCCTGTTTTTTTTAATGTATGCGCCAAATTCTGGGTGAGTTTCTCTAATTGCAATTGATGGTGCTAAATCACCAAGGTAATTAGACGCGCCTACTTCTACACCAATTTCGTTGGTTTGAGAATACGCAATTGCCGGAATAATGCTTACGAATAATAAAAGTATTTTTTTCATTAAATACACCTTGTGCTATAACAACATTTTTAAAATAAAAATATTGCTAGGTGCAAAACTAATTAATAGTGATCACTAGTAGTTAGCTAGCTTGCTGAAGCTCAAGGTCAATAAAATCATGAATCAATGATGTATGAGCAGGGTCAATTGGAAGGTCTAAATCTTTAGGTGACGGTAGTAAAAACATATCACCTACCGGTACATCATTATATGTAAATGTAATGGCAAACAGAACTTTACGATTTTTTAAGGTGGTTTCTAAAAAAAAGTTATCAGTGTTTGCCGCTTTAAATGGTACGCCATTTACCACAATGTGTTGTGGTTCTACTATGAGTCCTTGGTTTGTATAAGCTTGGTTTTTTGAATGATAAAAAACATTAACCAAGTACTCGTATGTGTTTAATCTTTTAACAACGCTGCACAATGCGAAGTTTGAATTATCGGTGACTCTCATTTCAGAATTTATTTGATGATACAAGTATCTGAAGATTGTAAGTCAAAAAAGGTGCAAAAAGCATGTCTTAGTAAGGTCGATAAATGTGATAGTCCAGGCCTGGAATCTTTATACAAATGCTTCTAACCTCATATTTGAAAAGTAAAACTACTTCTAAAGTAAGGTTTACTCTAACTCTTCCCAAATCATAATTTTGATTTTTATTTTGGTTTAGTTCATATAATTTTTATATGTTTTTTACTTTTTATTTTCTTTTTCTTTTTTATTTGTCATTTCAATTTTCATATTTCCATTTTCCAATTTTCAATTTTTCTTTTCCTGTTCTT
>JBMYOR010000173.1:0-6074 GCA_049599535.1 Bacteroidia bacterium
AAATGTATGTGGGGGTATTAGGCAGTTAATCGTTGCTTAATTAAACCTGAGATTTTGCCCATATCGGCACGACCTTCGGCTTTGCTTTTGATTATACCCATTACTTTACCCATGTCTGCTTTGTTTTGTGCACCGGTTTTGGCAATTATTGACTTAACTAAATCTTCTAACTCTTCGGTACTCATTTGCTTGGGTAAAAAGTCTTCAAGTACGCTTACCTCGTCAATTTCATCTTTAGCCAAATCTGCTCTACCTTGATCTTGATAAATTTTAATAGACTCGTTGCGCTGTTTTACCAGTTTCTGCACGATTTTTATTCCATCGTCGTCACTGATTTCGGCTGCGCCGCCTTTATCGGTTTTAGCCAATAAAATAGCAGATTTTACTGCTCTTAAAGCCCTTAAAGCAGCCTGATCTTTGCTTTTCATGGCTGCTTTAAGGTTTTCTTGAATTTTAGTTTCGAATGACATAATTGCGATTATACAATTCCTTGAGCAATCATAGCGTTTGCTACTTGTTCAAAACCGGCAATATTTGCTCCAATAACGTAATTGCGCTCATGTCCATATTTTTTACTAGTTGCTAATGCGGTATCGTGTATATCGCGCATTATGTTTTTGAGCCTAGATTCAACTTCTTCTCTTGTCCAATAAAGTCTTAAACTATTTTGACTCATTTCAAGCCCTGATGTTGCAACACCACCTGCATTTGATGCTTTACCAGGAGCATAAAGTATATTGTTGTCAATAAATATATTTATGGCTTCAAGGTTTGCTGGCATATTAGCTCCTTCGCTAACCAGTTTTACCCCATTATTTACCAAATTGGTAGCGTCTTTGCCGTTGATTTCATTTTGGGTAGCACTCGGAAAAGCACATTCTGCTTTAATTTCCCAAATAGGATTATGGTCAGCGTTTCTATCTGTAGCATGGTAGGTAGCGCTACTAAACTTTTCTGCGTATTCTTTAATTCTGCCCCTACGGTTGTTTTTAAGGTCCATTATAAAGGCAAGTTTTTCATTATCAATACCTTCTTCATCGTAAATAAAACCTGATGAATCTGAAGCAGTAACTGGTTTTGCTCCTAATTCAATTAATTTTTCGATGGTGTATTGCGCCACGTTACCAGAGCCTGATACTATGCATGTTTTACCGTTAAAATTTTCATTTACGGTTTTAAGCATGTTTTCAGCAAAAAACACATTGCCATAGCCTGTTGCTTCTGGTCTTATAAGGCTGCCTCCCCAGCCTAAACCTTTACCAGTTAAAACACCAGTAAATTCATTTCTGATTTTTTTGTATTGGCCAAACATGTAGCCAATTTCTCTTCCACCAACTCCAATGTCGCCAGCAGGCACATCAGTATTGGGACCTATATGTCTGTATAATTCTGACATAAAGGCTTGACAAAACCGCATGATTTCATTTTCTGATTTTCCTTTTGGATTAAAATCAGAACCACCTTTGCCGCCGCCCATAGGTAAGCCAGTAAGTGCGTTTTTAAATATTTGCTCAAAAGCCAAAAACTTTAGAATACTTTGGTTTACGCTTGGGTGAAACCTCAAACCACCTTTATAAGGGCCAATTGCGCTATTCATTTGTACTCTGTAGCCTTTGTTTACATGCACGTTTCCGTCATCATCGGCCCATGTAATTCTAAAAGTTACTAAGCGCTCAGGCTCAGTCATTCTTTCAAAAATTTTGAGTTTTCTGAGTTGAGCGTTTTTTTCTAAAACGGGCTCAATAGATTCATAAATTTCTGTTACGGCTTGATGAAACTCGGCTTCGCCTGGGTTTTTAGCCTTTAGATCTTGTAGTAAATCAGACATTATTAAGTAGAGTAAGTTTTGAATCGTCAAAATTACATTGCAAAGCATTAGGCGGGGGTCAATTACAAGTGTTTGCTTAATAATTTGCCAGTTATAAAATCAATTTTCGATTAAAACATTTAAAAAGCATGAAATAGCGTAACAATTCATTTGTTTTTGAGTTATTCGCGTACAGCTTCATAAAAAATATGTGCAAGTAAGTTTTCAATACCCAGCAGTTTATATCATACTCATTGTAGCAGCCAGTATACTTTTGGCCTATTGGCTGTATAATAAGTTTGGTAGTAGAAACGATGCCGCTAAACCACTGGTGGTGTTTTTAATGAGTTTACGCAGCCTTGGCTTGGCGTTTATAGCCATGCTATTGTTAGTGCCTTTTATTAGGCAAATTCAAATTTATTTAGAAAAACCAATTATAGCGATTGGCTTAGATAATTCGGTTTCAATGCAATTGGTAGACTCAACTAATATTGCCAATGTGCAGCGTTCAGTTAAAAATATTAAAGAGAGTCTGGGCCAAGACTTTAAGGTAGAAGAGTTTGTGTTTGGTGATGATGTTTTAGCGGCTAATTGGAGCTTAAAAGATAAAAAATCAAATCTTAGTGAATGGTTGAAATTTGTAGGCAATCAATACAAGCATTCAAACTTGGCTGGGGTAGTTACGGTAAGTGATGGTATTTATAACTCGGGCGGTAACCCTACTTATTCAGGTTATCAAATTATGGCACCACATTACACTATTGGTTTAGGCGATACAACAGCACCAATAGATGCACGGATTGCCTATGTTAATCACAACGATATTGCTTACATGGGCAATCAATTTCCGATTAAAGTAGGTGTTGAAATTGAGAAATTGAAAGGTACTAGCCTTAATTTAAGTTTAAAGCAGAAGGGCAAAACACTTGAAACCAGAATGCTAAACGTTACTGAAAACACCTTTTTTAAGGAGTTTAGTTTTTTAGCCAATGCCGAATCAGTAGGGGTGCAGCAATATGAATTGGTGCTTACTGATATTGAAGGCGAATTGAGTGTGAAAAATAATATTCAAAAGGTTTTTGTTGAAGTTATTGATGCCGATAAAAATATATTGATTGCGTATGATGCGCCACATCCTGATATTGCGGCTATTCGAAAATCAATTGAGCGAAACAAAAATTATAATGTAGATTTATGGTGGGTTAATAATCCTGATAAATCAAATGCTGTCTCAAATTTTGACCAATACCATTTAGTGGTAATGCACAATTTGCCAAAATCAAATTCAGCGGCAATTGCTCCTGTTTTTAGTGCTTCATCATCATTACTGTTGGTAGTTGATAATACAGTTAATGTAAACCAACTTAACAGAATGCAAGATTTGATACGTTTTCAATTAAAAAGTACTGAGTCTAATAATGTCTCAGCGGTTTTTAATAGCGTTTTTTCAGGGTATAGCCTCAATAAAACTAAAATGGCGCAGTTCGAAGATTTTCCACCAGCAAAGGGGCTTTTTGCTGATGTAAGCTTCTCAAACTCTAGCGATGTGCTTTTTTATCAAAAAATTGGGAATGTAACAACAGGGTATCCGTTACTTACTATTTCTCAAAGCAGCAACAAAAAAATTGGTGTAATTACGGCTACAGGCTTATGGCGGTGGTTTTTGTATGAATATTCAAAAAACGAAGGTTTTGCAGGAATTGATGAGCTTTTTGCTCAAACCACACAATACTTATCGCTTAAAGAGGATAAACGTAGACTAAGGCTTAACCGTAGCAAGTATTTATATCCCGAAAATGAAGATGTTGAGCTATCGGTGTCATTTTTTGATAAAAACTACTTGCCTGCTGAAAATGCCAGTATAATTTGCCAAATTGAAGCAGAAAATAATCAGCTTTTTGAATACTCATTTATTCAAAAAGGAAAGCTATACGAGTTAAACGCTGGTGAACTAAGCCCTGGAAACTATACCTATAAAATCACAGCAAGTTTGGGTGATGATAGGCATTTTCTTACTGGTAAATTTACCGTTGCTGAAATTAACATTGAGCTTATGCAACCTGTAGCTAACCATAATTTGTTGTATCAATTGGCCGCTGAAAACAACGGCGAATTATTGAAATCAAATCAAATGAATAGTTTGGTAGGTAAGCTGCAAAGCAGTGATTATGCAAAGCCAATTAGACACGAAAAAGCTGAAATTTCAGAATTGATACACAATAAATGGCTTTTTGCGTTAATTTTATTGGTGTTTACCACCGAATGGATTTTAAGAAAATATAAAGGAGCCCAATAATAAATTGAAATCTCGAATAAAAATATTATTATTTTTCGTAATGTGCTTTGGGTTTGCCAGCCAATTGGTAGCCCAAGGTTTTAGAACAGAATACGGTAAAAACAGAATACAAACCAAAAATTACGAGTGGAAGTATTTTAGGAACGAAACACATGATGTTTATTATTATTTGAGTGGAAGGCAATTGGCGGCATTTGTGGCTCAAGAAGCTGAGAGTCATATAAGAGAGGTTGAGTCGTTTTTTGATTTTAGGCTAGAAGATAAGCTCACTTTTGTACTTTATAATTCAAAGTTAGATTACAATCAGAGCAACATGTTTTTAGAACGCGATGCTTATAATGTTGGTGGAACCACAAGAATTATAGGTAATACTTGCTTTATTTATTATCCGGGTAATCATTACGATTTTGTAAAGAACATGAGGCAAGGTATTGGTTATGTGGTGATTAACGAAATGCTTTACGGTGGTAATATGCAAGAGCGATTACAAAATACGGCACTTTTAAATCTGCCTGATTGGTATGTAAATGGCCTTGTAAACCATATTGCACTTGGGTGGGATCACAAAATTGACTCACGAATTAGAAATGGAATTTTATCGAAGAAGCTCAAAAACATGGGCTCGTTAACAAAAGAGAATAAAGATCTTGTAAGCCATGCCATGTGGATGTATATTGATAAAAGATATGGCAGAGAAGCGCTATCAAATATTCTTTATGTTTCTCGTGTAAATAAAAGTATTGAGAGTGGCTACTTGTATGTGCTTGGTAAAACCCTTGCCGAAATTTACGATGAGTGGTATGATTATACCTATTATTACTATTTAGATCAGCAAACTGCGGCAAAGGGTTTTGAAAATCAGTTAAAAATACCAAGAAGATTGTCTCGAAAACGAGATATTAGTGAGTTTGCGATAAATGCCAACGAAACTACCCTGGCAGTGGCATCAAATAAAGTGGGTAAAATGAGAATTCATTTAATTGACCTAAAAACAGGTAAACCCAAAAGGATTTTTTCTGAAGGCTATAAAAGCCCTATAAAAGAAACTGATTTAAGTTATCCGGTATTTTGTTGGGATACTAGGGAGAACATGCTTCATTATATTTATGAAAAAGATGGTAATCCTTATTATATACAATACAATGTTGGCGAAGAAAAAGCTACAAGAAAAGAGCCGTTAACCCAAATTCAAAAGGTGTATTCAATGAGTATGTCGCCCGATGGAAGGTCAATTGCAATTTCTGGTTTAAAAAATGGACGTACAGATGTAATGGTGTTAGATAAAAATACAGTTTTTGTGAGGTCTATTACAAATGATGATTATGACGATATGGACCCTGTATTTATTAATAATGGAAGGAATATCATATTTAGTTCAAATCGACCCGACAATAAATTTAAGAGTATTAAAAAGTTTCAGAATAATTTTGATTATGCCGGTAGTTTTGACCTGTATTTATATAA
The DNA here is from genome assembly GCA_049599535.1 of Bacteroidia bacterium. GTDB lineage: Bacteria > Bacteroidota > Bacteroidia > CAILMK01 > JACPUW01 > JACPUW01. Next base: position 5,568 of record JBMYOR010000173.1, read on the forward strand.
TTACAAGGCAAAGGCTAATCAATTTGTGCAGTTAACGTTTACTAATAATTTAAATGAGGTAAAACCTGCTGTGCTAAATGATTCGATAATTACCTTTTTACATGATGCAAATGGAAACGAAAACTTAGGTGCATTAAAAAAGGAGAAGCTTTTTAATGGAATACGGGCTATTAGAAAAAAGAAAAATAATTTAATTAGTGCTGATGATACATTGTTTTTTGACACTGAAAGCCAATACATATCTTACTTAAATAAACAAAACGATTCAACTTTAGCCAATGTGTCAAAAATTGATACCAGTGCAATTTTTACCGATACAAGTTATAGTTATAACTTATCCAGTTATGGCGAAAATATAATAAAGTATCAATTGTTTAATTCTGGTTTATATTATCATATAGGTTTTCAGAATAATAGATTTGGTATTTTTTATAGCATCTAGCGTTACTAAAATAAAACATAGCGTTGTTGATTATAATTATTATATACAAGGGCATATTATGATTA
>JBMYOR010000174.1:0-6040 GCA_049599535.1 Bacteroidia bacterium
GTATAAGCAAAACAGGTTGATTAATACTCTTAGCAGCATCCATTGGGTTAGCATCTGATGCCTTTATGTCGGCCATTTGCTCACCCCGCCAAATCATAAAATTACGATACCATTCAGGTAAAAATGGCGCCATTCTTTTAATGTAATCATGAGCAACTTTCTCAAAGTTTGAAAAAGTGCTTTCAATTATTCCAAATTTTATTCTTTGATCAATTGCCAGTGTTTGCATGGCTACAGCGCCTCCCAAGCTTTGGCCCCAAATTCCAATATTTTTTGCAGCGTATTTATCAATTATAACATCAACCAATGCTTTAATGTCGTATTTTTCTTTTACTCCAAAAGTGCAAAATGTACCGTCGCTATCACCGTGCCCCCTTAAATCAACCAAAACCAAGTTATGCCCCTTGGCCGCTACATCATGTGCTATGCTTAAAAAATGTTCTTTATAAGCCCTAATACCATGCACCATTATTATGGTAGATGTGCTTGAATCGGCAGTTGTGGGAATATAATAAGCTTGCAGGTTTAAATTTTCAAAGCCATTGTAGCTAATTGAATCAAATTCAAGCCCAATTTCTTTAGGGTTTTGGTAAGATGCAAGCAGTTTTCGCTGTTTGTTAACGGGGTCGCCGGTCATTACCATGCTTCGCGGAATTAGATCATAAAACCCATAAAAAATGGCCGCAATAAAAATTACGACCATCCATATAATTGTTTTTTTTGTACGCTTCATGCAAAGCGCAAAATACAATTTAGTAAACCACTATTTTTTGGGTTTTGGTATGTTTAACATCCTTAACTCTGAGCCAATAAGTACCGGCGGGCAGTGTAATTTGATGTTGTGTTAATTCACTATTGTTATTAAGCACTAGTTGACCTTGCGGATTATAAATTTCTAATTTAAAGGGGATATTATTTTGGATTGAAACTGCGCCTGTAGATGGGTTTGGATAAATGGCAACTTCAGTTTTATGTTGTGCAATGTCTGTTGTTATTCCTGTGGTGAGCTTTATTGCAACTGTGTCGGCATTACCGCAATGTGGTTGAGTTCCAGACTTCCAAATATGTGTATACCAAATTGAATAGTTTTTTGTAGAGTCGAGATTTGTTTGGTGCACATTGAAAAAGTATCCGGTATCTTTTTTATAAACCACGCCCGTGCCACTAAACGTACCTGACCCAATTTTTGGCTTTTCAATTAACGTATCGAGAAAAATAAAGGTATCCCTTATTGAAAATGTAATCACATCATATTTCAATTTAACAATAGGTAATTGCTTTACAATTATGGGTATTGATGATGTGTCAGAACATTTGGTAATTGGGTCGGTATAAGTGTAAAATAGGTCATATTTCCATGGTTTACCACCATCATCTTTTGTGGTCCTAATCGGATAAAATCTTCCTTTTTCAATGAAGTTAGTGGCATCAACTGTATCAAACCAAGTACCTCCATAAGGAGTGGCATTAAATGTTAATGGGAAATCAGGGCTGTTCCAACAAACATCTGCCGGTTTCTGCATATTAAGATCAGGTACTTCTTTTGATTTAATAATAATGCTGTCAGTTGCCGTACAGTTAGTTAATTTATCAGTGTAAGTATAATAAAATGTTGAGCTTTCTTTTAGATAGCCTTTAATTTTACCATTTTGAAAATCTGAATTGGTACTGCTCCAAGTGCCACCCGTGCGGTATATATACTTGGTTAAATCAACGTCTAAGTGCTCATTTGCACAAACAGCACTAAATGTAGGCTTTGCATCATCAACAAATAAGCTATCGCACTGAGCACTTAAGATATAAGGTAGAAATACCCAAACACACAATAGGTAAAAATTTTTCATAACACGATTTTTAATAAGGATGTAATTAACCACATTTAAGTTGCATTAATCAAAAGGCAATTCACCTTTAGTGTCTTCTACAATCTCTTCAAGCTCAGCAAACCATTCCTTGCCATATTTGCGTTCAAGTGGTTCTTTTAAAAATAAGTAGGTGGGTACTTCAAGCTCCTTACCCAATTTGCAGGCAGGATTACAAATGCTCCATTTATGGTAATTCAAAGCTTCGTATTCACCCACTTGGCTAATTCTAATTGGATATAGATGGCACGAGATGGGCTTTTTAAACTCGGTTTTGCCTTCTTCATGCGCTTTTTCTATACCGCACTTATACATGCCACCTTCTCTGATCACAAATACACATTCGCCTTTGGGTAGGCAAGTGGTAGAAAGCTCACCTTCACCATCTTTTTCATGAAAACCATCTTTTTCAAGTTTTTCGAGCGATTGTCTTCCTAAGTAGGGTTTTATTTTTTCTAAATCTTTTTCAATAATGGGCAGCTCTTCTTCAAGCAAAGGCGCACCATAATCGCCTTCAACACAGCAAGCTCCTTTGCAGGCACTTAGGTTGCAAACAAATTCTTTCTGAATTACATCAAATGATATGAGTACGTTTTCGTGTAGTAGCATTTTTTTTGGTGGTTTTATTGAGTGAGCATTTTCTCTGATTTATTCAACTATCTAATAAGTTATAGTCATTCCAAACCCCTTATCTTTTAGTACAATCCAAGAGGTTTTGATGATATTGTGAATTTGCCCCCTACTAGCTTCCCCTACAGGGTAAGAACTATTCAGCCCCTTTTTTGCGGAGAAGGTAGGGATAGGGCTTCTGCTAGGAATAACTGGTTTTAGAATCTCTTCAAAAGCGAACAATTCCATTGTTGAAGTATTCCGGATCAAGTCTTGAATAACATTCATTTTCTTAATTAGATTGAAATTCAACTTTCATTAAATCCACTATTCTTCTCCATTCACTTCACCATTTTCAACATTAAAAAACTGTGCTTGTTTATTAGCGTTTTGCAAAGCTTTTTGTAATCTTAATTTGCTAGTATCTGTTATAAAAAGCTGTTGAAAGGTTTTATGGGCTAGCTCTAATAATTTGGCTGCTCGTTGGTCGTCAAGTCTATCAAAAAGATCATCAAGTAGTAGAATTGATTTTTTACCGGTTTTGATTTCAGTGAGTTTGGCCTGAGCCAGTTTAATGGCCAAAACATAGCTTTTTTGCTGGCCCTGCGAACCAAATTTTTTGAGCAATTCGCCATTTATTTTAAAATTAAGTTTGTCTTTGTGAATTCCGCATTCGGTTCGTCCTAAAATGCGTTCTCGATCAAAATTTTCATCAAATAAATCGCTTAGTTTTTTATGATCGAGTTGAGATGTAAAATCAAGTTCTAATTGCTCTTGATTATTATTTATTTCGTTTACAAACGCATTAAAAATGGGCTCTAGGTCTTTTATAAATGATTTTCTGATTGGGTAAATTACATTGGCATACTCTTCGATTTGCGAATTATAGATTTGTAAAAGGGGTAGATTAAGCTTTGCGTTTTCTTTTGCATGCTTAAGCAAACTATTGCGCTGCTGTAATACCTGATTGTATTTTACCAACTGGCTTAAGTAGGTTTTATTAAAAATCGAAATGCTACTATCAATAAACTTGCGCCGCTCTTCGCTACCTTCAGTTACCAATGCTAAATCGGTAGGAGCCACCATTACTACCGGGTATTGGCCATAATGATGTATTAATTTCTCGTATTCTACATTATTATTTTTAAGCACTTTTTTACGACCTTGGGTAAAGCCGCAAAAAATTTGATCCGCTTTAGTTTCAACACTAAAAGTGCCATCAATTGTAAAGTACTTATGGCCTTTTAATATGTTTTGTGAATCAATATTAGTAAAGGCACTTTTGCCTGTAGATAGGTAAAAGATTGAATCGAGCAAGTTGGTTTTGCCCATGCCATTTAATCCCGTAAAACACACTATGTCATTATTAAATGATAATTGTGTGTTTTGATGGTTTTTAAACTGCACTATATGTATGTGGGCCAGTTTCACGGGGCGAAAATATGATGTAAAACCAGCCCAAGCGCAATTATAGGTCTACACTTTATTTTACTGTAATTACAAAAGTACTTTGGCCAATGGAGTATCCGTTTTCGTTAATAATTCGTATGAAATAAGTGCCTGAGCCACCAATATCTTTTACTGGTATGGTGTATTTATCTTTAGGTGATGATTGGCTCCAAACAATTTGCCCATTTTGATTAACAATATATATGTTGTGGTTTACAAGCCCATCAAATTCAGGCACTTCAACAATTATGTTCTCGTTTTGAGAAGTAGCCGGATTTGGATAAAGTAAAATGGCTCTATATGGTTGTGGGCTAAGGCTTGTATATACTGCAATTGCCAAAGTATCATTACTTAATACCGAATCCCAAAAAGGAATGGTATCATAAACGGTGGTAATAAGGGTATCGAAAGTTAAAATTGTGGCTGTATCGGTTACCGTAATTGTATCGTAAGCAATGGTCCAAACGGTATCAAAAGTTAAAATGGTTGCTGTGTCAAAGGTCCATACAGTATCGTAGGCAATTATTGTGGTGGTATCAAATACCATTGTAGTGTCAAATTTTGTAAGCCAAATGGTGTCGTAAACCGCTACGGTGTCATATATATTCTTTTTCACCAAAACGGTGTCGTACACCATTACCGTATCATTAATGTAGTTTGTAATGTTAGTGGTATCAAATACTTGAATAGTATCGTAAATATTATTTTTCACCAATACGGTATCGTAGGTTTTTATGGTATCATAAAGTGTAAGGCTATCATAAAAATTAGTAGATGCTATGCTTTCGGCCTCAAATAAGTCCATTACATCTCCGGCGCTTAAAGCACTGTTGTAAATACGTACATCATCTATTTTACCTTGCCAGTAAGTGTTGTTTGACGCAGTACCACGGGCTACTTCAAAGTTTAATTTGCCAAGGGTTCTTGATCTCCAACTGTTATCTGCAGTATCAACTAATTCTCCATTAATGTAAAACGAAACAAATCCATTATCACAAACACCCACTAAATGGCTCCAGCTGTGTTTCATGCGATCGCTTTGAGTGCCATAGGTTCTCCAGGTGCCATCTTTTTGAACCTGAAAATGAAATTCTTTTTTGTACTGTACAAATCTAAATCCACCACCATTGGCGGCATCGCCAATAATGGTATGTCTGCCTGAAGGCTTTGACGAGAATATTGGGTGTTCAAAATACCCGGGTTGTACCCAAACTGAGAATGTTAGACTATCAATATCATTGATTTGTATATCGGTGCCGTAGTCGGCCCAATCGTTGGTGCCATCAAAATACCAAGCTGAAGAATCTTGGTTAAATCTGTTTTTGGTAGGGGTAGCGCCGTAGTTTTTACCTTTAATATTGCTTATTACATCATTTAAATCGCTATCGAAGGGGGCATGAAAATAGAGTTTTGATGTAGGGATAGATTGCCCCAAAACCATATTGCCAATAAGAATTAAAACAAAAGCGCTAAAAACCGTTTTCATAGATTGCGTATTTGTTTCAAATATTAATTTTTGGAAAATGATTATCAAAAATCTAAAAACATTCGTGTTGCTCGTACTGATATTCGTGCCCGTATATTCAAATTGCTATTACCAAACATTTGCTATTAGCGAGTTTGTAGCTTTAGATCATTTGATATCGATTAAAAAATGGAGTATTGAAAAAGCGAAGCAATATTTTGCTGGCCAAATGGGTGGAGGAGAAAAAGGCGATGCCTATAGACATGTGTTAGCAAGTGTATTAAGCCGAAAAGTATTGGGTAAAACTATTGCGGCAAATGCGGGTGTGGTAAATGAGCTGCTAAGAGATTTACGTAAAACCAATACGCCGCGCGATAGATTTATGGATTTACACAACAACAAGGTAGGTAGGGTAACTTGTTATAAAGATTTGATTGGCAAAACCGATGATGAAACCGCACAAAAAGTTCTTGATTTTTTTAAGCAGCCAGGCAGTTTGATTTTAATGAATTGGGGCGGAATGCCACCTGATACCAAAAGGGCAAGGCAGGAGTCAAAGGAAAAGGCTTATGCTACAAAGGTTATTTTGTATTAATGGCTATTGGAGCAGGAACTCCAAAAACACCTAACGCACTAAGCAGAGCTTAGCGCTAAC
>JBMYOR010000175.1:0-6039 GCA_049599535.1 Bacteroidia bacterium
TCTCATTTGTGGCATTTACTGAATTCTCTAGCCACTTCGAAGTGGCACTAATCCTTCTTCAAATCTTCTCGTTCCTCTCTGCTTTGTTCTATATCATAACAGCATTTTCCTTTCATTTTCACCAACAAAAAGTTCCACTGAAAGACTCTCGAATCATCCTCCTCAAGCCAGCACAACCAATGCTGTAACTAAAATTTGAAACGGGGTTTTGGGGTTTTGGGGTGTGCAATTAAATCAGGCAGAAAACAGGGTGAAAAACGCAAAATTAAATCTTGAAAATACCGAGCGCAATCTTGAGCGCAACCAAATATTGCTTGAGAAAAAAGCCATTTCGCAAAATGATTTTGAAAGGGTTGAACTAAGCTATGAGCTTGCACAAGAAGAACTAACAGCGGCTCAAAATAATTTGCAATTGGTAAAAGAAGGTGCCTTAAAAGGATCGTCAACATCAAATAATATTGTAAAAGCCACAGTTGAAGGTATGGTGTTAGACGTGCCTGTAAAAGAAGGTTTCTCGGTAATAGAAGCCAATAATTTTAATGATGGTACTACCGTAGTAACCATTGCCGATATGGATGATATGATTTTTGAAGGCAATGTAGATGAAAGCGAAGTAGGTAAGCTTAAAGAAGGAATGGATTTGACCATACAAGTAGGTGCAATTGAAGATGAGCGCTTTAAAGGAGTTTTAGAGTATATATCGCCAAAAGGCACAGTAGATCAGGGTACCATTCAATTTGAAATTAAGGCGGCGGTGCAACTTTCTAAAAACTCGTTTATTAGAGCTGGCTACAGCGCCAACGCCGAAATTGTATTAGAGCAAAGAGTTGATGTATTGGCTATTGACGAAGGTTTGTTGCTTTTTGAGGGTGATAAAACCTTTGTAGAAGTTGAGCGCGGAGATCAAGTTTTTAAAAAGGAACCTATTGAACTTGGCTTAAGTGACGGAATTGTGGTAGAAGTGCTTAATGGCTTGGAGAAAGACGATCACATCAAAATTCAAGAAGCTTACGGCAAAAAGTATAGATAAACATGTGTAGGTAATTGTAAATTGCGCCAAACCATCGCAAACAATTAGTATTAAATCAACATACATTGCTTTTTGGGCATTTATTTTAATAGTAAGTGCCAAAAATGCCATAGCACAATCTACGGCCACCAATGCTATTGGAGCGCTTGAAAATGAGCTTGCTCAAATTGATAAAAAGGTAGATTCAGATAAATATCTTAACAAAAAACTTGAGCTTGTTAAAGAAAACACCAAAGTACGTGCCTTTGATAATGCTCTTAAACTAGCTTGGCAAGCTTTGGGTTTTCAAAGAAAAAACAGTATTACCCAATTAGAAGTTTATGAGTGTTTAGGCAATATTTATAAAAACCTTTATCTCTCAGACAGTGCAATTTATTATTTCGAAATTTATAACAAAAAACTAGGCGAAAACGCAAGTGTTCAAAAATTGCTGGCCATTAGAGAACTTAGTAGTTTGCATACTAAAAACGGCAGCGACTCAAAGGCTCTTGATTATTGTATTAATGGTATAAGGGTAGCCAATGCTCTCAATAATAATGAGTCGGTTGCTGGTTTTAATAGCAAAATGGGTAAGATTTATGCTCAGCAAGGCAATCAATCAAAAGCGGTTGATTACTACAAAAGGGCATTGAGTATTTATAATGATATTGGGCAAAAGTTAGGTGCAGCAAATGTTTACACTAATATTGGTACAGCACTAATTAATAAAAGTAATTTAGATAGTGCTGAATTTTTCTTTGAAAAAGCCAAGGTAATTTTTGAATCCGAAAGTGATAAAGCTGGCATTGCTAATATGATTGCTAAACTGGGTTTTATAAGGTTTTTAGAAAAAGACTATCAAAAAGCCATTCAACTACAAAAAAGTGCTTTGGGTATAAGAATAGCAAATAATTTTTTAGATGATTTGCCACAGAGCTATGTTGAGTTGGCCAATACATATTTAGAATTAAAGCGCTACGACGATGCCTTAGAATTAACCAGAGAAGGCTTTGTAGTAACCAAAAAAACGGGTTCGGCAGTACAGTTGCTGAGCTTATACAATCAGTTTTATTTGATTTATAAGGATCTTAATTATAAAGATAGCGCACTTTGGTATCATGAAAAATATGCCCTTATAAAAGACTCGGTAGATCAAATGCAAAACGATGAAATGGTAATTCGGCTTCAGAATGCGTTTGATACTGAGAGACGGGAGCTTGAACTTGCCGAAATAAAACGAGAAAACGAAGTAAACGAGGAGCGTTTAAATAATTACAAGGTACTTGAGCAAAAAGATAATTATTTAAAATTATTACTAAGCTCGGTTATACTTATTTTACTAATAGTAGCAGCACTATTTTTTAGCAGATATAGAATTAAGAGTAAAGCCAACGATGAAATTTCGAGAAAGGTAAAAGAAAATGAACTTCTGCTTAAAGAGCTTCATCATAGGGTAAAAAACAATTTGCAGTTTATATCTAGTTTGTTGGCAATCAAGTCAAATAAAATTAAAGATCCAGTGGCGCAGCAAATGGTTGAAGAAAGCTTGCAAAAAGTGCGCGCCATGAGTTTGGTGCATAATAAGCTTAACTTAAACCCAGCAGATGATCCTAACCTAAACCTTAAATCATTTTTACAAGGGCTTACCGAATCGCTAGTACTTTCGTTAGGCTTAGATTTTGATCAGCTTGAATTTACCTACAAATGGCGCAAAGCAAGTTTTGATTTAGACTCCTTTAATTCAATAGGTCTGGTTATTAACGAAATGATTACTAATTCATTTAAGCATTGCGATGCCGATAATCTAAATATTAAAATCGGTTTTTTTGAAAACAATAAATACAAAATGATTAGATATTGGGATAATGGTCCTGGGCTTGACGAAAACTTTTTTTTAAACGACAAGCAAATGGGAATTACCCTAATGCGGCTATTGGCCGAAGATCTTGGCGGTACATTTAAATATGATCAGCCTAAAGAAGGTGAGAAAGGAATTAGAATAAATATCAACATCAACAAAAACGTAAAAAATGGATGATAATTTAAAGGTTCTAATAGTTGAAGACAATTCGCTTATTGCTTTTGAATTAAGTAATAATATTGAAAAAATGGGTCATCAGGTAGTTGATACGGTTTCAACCGCAACGGCTGCTGAAGCTATTGTAAACGGGCAAGAAGTTGATTTGGCATTACTTGATATTAATATAAAGGGCGATAGAGATGGTATTGCCGTAGCCAAAATAATGGAGGAGTTGGGTATTCCGTTTATTTACCTAACATCATACTACGATGAAGCTACTCTTGACCGAGTTAAGGAAACCAATTATGCCGCATTTATTGCCAAGCCATATACTGAGCTTGATTTAAAGCTAAACATTGAGCTTGCAAAGCGAAAATCGTATGAAGCTATAAAACCCCGTAAAAAGGAATTTTACACCTACAGCGATAACAAAATGACTAAAAAGGTATTTTTTAACAATGTGTTGTACGTTAAGTCTGACGATAATTATTCAGTATTTCATACCGATGATAAAAAGAAGATTTTGGTGCGTATTCCACTAAAAAACCTTGAAGAAGAAATTGATGATAGCCGGTTTTTTAGAATCCATAGGTCATATATGATCAATACCGATAAAATTCAATCCTTCTCAAATAATACAGTAATTATAAGTGGAGAGAATATTCCAATCTCAAATTCACACCGAAAAGAGTTTAAAGAGTTTATTAAAGATCTTTGGGGTTAGTTTCGCAAAATGAATAGAGAAACTCATTTTTTAAACAAGTGGGTATTAGTAGCAGCCGGGCTCTTTTTTGTATTGCTGTTTGTAATGGCAGGGCAGGTACCACTTAACTATTGGCACCATTCAAAATTTTCATTTGCGCAAGACTTTGTGCTCAACGAATTTTTTCCGTTAATCACCATTTTCGGAAAAATATTAGGCGGATCCCAGTCTCCTGTTAATCACAATAACTTTCAGATATATAGCTATTTATCTGCGGCATTTTTAGGTTTATCATGCTGGTTGTTGTTTGCGGTTGTTGCTAAGTTAAAGGGTAGTAAGGCAATTGTAATATCAGTGGTGGTATTGCTTACTCAAGTAAATTTTTTGTGGTGGGGGGTAATAGCGCTTAACCTTTCAATATCAACTTTAGGCGCAGTGCTTTTTGTAGTTTTAATTACCCATACTATTGAGAAGGTATGGTTAAATTTTTTAGGCTTTTTTACGGCGTTTTTTCTGCTTTTAGGGGGTTCAATTTTAGCTTGGGCGCTATTGCCAGCGCTACTATTAGCGGCATTTCTTAAAAAGAAAAATCGAGTGGCCGTGCCCATAGCATTAGTATTGGCTTGCGGTGTGATTTACCTTGTAAATACCAATTTGTTTTACAACTTTACCATGTACTTCCAAAATGCCAAAAATGGTGTTTTTGCTTTAAATGGTATAATTTATAGGGGTAAAGAACTTGGCTTTGCATATGGCTTTTGGGCCTTAATCAGAAACTTTAATTTAGCACTTATTTTACTAGCGCTATTGGCCACATTTGCTTTAAAACGCATAAAAATGCTGGGCAGTTTGGTGTTAATACCCTTTGTTGGTCTTGGGCTTGTATTGGTGTTGCCACTTTTAGCTGGTATTTCAGGTATAAGTGCGTTTTTAGTTATGCCACCATTAGTGGTGCTGAGTATTTATGGCTATGAGTTTATAAGCCAAAAATTTGATAAAATAGCGCTACCTATTACTTTAATACTTATTGTAGTATTGGGCTTTAAAGGCATTACAGCATGGTTTGGCTTTTCACCATATCAGTATTACCAAAGTTTATTTCCGTTTGAATCTAAAGGGGTTGCTATTGCCGAGGGCGAAGGCGAATACCTTAATATGGCGGGTTTAAATCTGCTAAACTCAGTAGTAGGTAAAGCCACTAAAGGCGATACAATAGCCACTAATTTTTACCATAATTCAGCTAAAGAAGGGGTAACATTTGTTGGCGGCGATTTTTTGAAAAGAGATTTAAAAAATTATGCAAATTCTGTGTTTGTTAGGCTGGGCTTGCCTTCTGATTTGCAAAAAAGCAATGTTTTTCCACCAAAAAATGTAATTGACAAAAAGGTAGTAAATGGGTTTACTTTGGCTATACACACCAAGCCCAATAAAAGTGTAAAAAAGGCCTTTAAGCTTTATAATGATAATAAATTGGGTGAGTCAATTGTAGAATTTAAAGCACTAACTGATACTTTCTCAAACGAGCCAATTCTTTATTACGGCTTAGCTCGTGCTCAATTTGATTTTAACGTTTGGGATGATGCCCTGAGTACCGCATTGGTAGGTGAGCAAATAAACCCTTATGATTATAAATTAAAAACTCTAATTGGCGAGGTATATCGCAAACAGAACAAAAACAAAAAGGCCATTAAGTATTTTAATAAAAGCACATTAATTTACAAAGCCTATGGCAGAAACCATTGGATGATGGGAGAGTACTATTTAAGGTTAGATTCTCTTGAAAAAGCCAAAGGCTATTTTATAAATGCAAAATACTGCCCCGAACCTATGGCCTACCGAGCCGAAAAAAGCTTACAACTGATTGATTCATTGCAAAAAGTTGATAAATTTAAAATAGGACTTGCGCCGTATTTTATTAATAGGATTAACTCATTTGTTGAGATTAATGACACCAGTATTTTAAGGCTTAAAAGGTTAATTAAGCAAATGGATTTTTATATTGACCTTGATAGTACAAACGCGCAGCTTAGGGCGCATCAGGGTGTGGGGTATATGATGCTTCAAAATTTTACCAAAGCAGCAATAAAATTTGAAAAAGCGCTCGAAATCAATCCAAACTATCCGCAAATACGCCAGTATATGATAATTGCTCGTAGCAATTGGGGTGCAAGTATGATGGCAAAAGACAGTTTAGACGAAGCTATTTTTCACTTTAGATACGCCCTTGATTATAGCCCTGATGATGAGAATCTAAAAGCAAACCTTTCGGTAGCTTATAATCAAATAGCTGATAGAGCTTTTAACAAT
>JBMYOR010000176.1:0-6029 GCA_049599535.1 Bacteroidia bacterium
CTCACTGGCAGGTGTGCTTTCGCTAGCAAAAGGCATAGGAATTATCATATTCCTAATGGTTTCTGGATCGTTAAATAGATCAATAGAATGTACGTAACCTAAAATATTGTCAATGTTTTCGCGGTATATCACTAGTTTGCTTCTGCCGGTCTCAAAAAAATTGGTTTTCAATTCTTCTATACTGGTATCAATATCAATGGCATCTACCTCGGGCCTAGGTACCATGCATTCTCTAATTTTTGTATTGGCAAACTCAAGGGCATTCTTAAAAATCTGGGTATTTACGTCGCCTTCAAGCTCATCATCTTCAGTAGTAGTTTCATCAACCATATGAAATAGGTCAACCCTATCATATCCGTCTTCATTTTGATTAATATCTAACCTAAAAACATACTTAAGCAATAGCGCACTAAGCCATACAGTGCCTTGAACCAACAATTTAAATGGATAGTAAAATATGGCTAATGGTACTGCAAAGGCAGTTAACACTTTAAACGGGCTAAGTGAGCATAAGGCTTTTGGTATAAACTCTGCAATAATTAATACTACAATTGATGCCAAAATGGTTTGGAGTATAAATATCATTATTGGGTTATCAGCACCCCATAAATCATTTTTCACCCAAACCCCTAAAATCCACGATGAAAAGAAAATTCCATAAATCACCATGGCTATATTGTTACCAATTAGCATGGTTGTAATAAAATGCGATGGTCTTTTTACATAAGTTGAGAGCAGCCCCGGTATAAACCCTTCTCCTTTTCCTTTTATTTCGATTCGTAATCGATTGGTTGAAACAAAAGCGATTTCGCTACCGCTAAAAAAAGCAGAAAACAATAGTGATAATAATACAATGCCCAATTCGGCTTCCATATTACAAAGTTGCAACATTTATTCTATTCCAATTTTAACCAATGCAATTGATTCATATTGAGCAGGTATTTAACTAAAAGCCTATTTTCGGCTTTTAAAACAATTGTATTGGCACTTCACTGGAAAATACTTATAGGATTAGCGCTTGGCGTAATTTGGGCCTTTGTAGGCATTCAGCTTAATATTCAAGATTTTACCTTGCAATGGATTAAGCCATTTGGCACAATTTTTATAAACTTATTAAAATTAATTGCAATTCCACTTGTACTTTTTTCAATAATTAAAGGGATTGCAGACCTTAAGGATATTAAAAAACTGGGCGCACTTGGTGTGAAAACCTTAGGCTTTTACATTGTTTCTACAGTAATTGCTATTTCAGTGGGTTTATTGGCGGTAAATACTTTATCGCCAGGCAAAAGCCTTGACGAGAACATTAAAACTAAAAACCGAATCTCTTACGAACTATGGGTACAAGAAACTGATGGTGTAGAAATAAAAGATGGTAAAAACTACCTTAACGATCCTACTTATGCAAAATGGGTACAAGATGGAAAATCAAACCTTGATCAATTAAAAAATAACGAAACCATAAAAAGCAAGGCAGCATCAGCCCAAAACCGAAAACAAGAAGGTCCGCTTCAGATTTTAATTGATATTGTGCCGAGCAATATTTTTATGGCCCTAAGCAGTAATGGGCTTATGCTTCAAATTATTTTTTTCGCCTTGTTTTTTGGCATTGTGCTCCTTTTAATTGAACCCCAAAAAGCTGAACCCATAAACAAATTAGTTGATGGATTTAACGAAGTTTTTTTAAAAATGGTAGACATTGTAATGATGGGAGCTCCTTATTTTGTTTTTGCCCTTATGGCGGGAATGCTAACCGAAATGGCACAAAATGATTTAGGTAGCCTTGGCGAAATATTAACGAGTTTGCTTAAATATTGCGGAGTTGTAATACTTGGGCTCGGTATTTTGGCAGGTGTAATTTACCCCTTAATTATTTCGGTATTTTCAAAAAAACACTCGCCTTGGGCCTTTTTAAAAGCCATTAGGCGTGCACAAACATTAGCTTTTACCACTAGTTCAAGTGCTGCAACCTTGCCTGTAACTATGCAAAGTGTTACTGAAAACTTAGGCGTGCCTAAAAAAATAAGCAGTTTTGTGCTCCCTATAGGGGCTACAGTAAATATGGATGGTACAAGCTTGTATATTTCAGTTGCGGTAATATACTTGGCCCAAATACACATGGTTGATTTAGACTTTATGCAACAACTCACCATTGTTCTTACCGCCACATTGGCTTCAATTGGTGCTTCTGCCGTACCAAGCGCCGGTTTAATAATGATGATTATGGTTTTGCAATCAGTTGGATTGCCTCCATTTTGGATTGCCATAATTTTTCCGGTAGATAGAATTTTAGACATGTGCCGAACTGTGGTTAATGTAACAGGCGATGCTACTGTTGCAACCATCATGAGCGAGTAAGAAAAATAATTCTGATTATAAAAAAGAACTGTCCACTTATAGAATGCGTTAATAATTAAAGAAAAACAATAGCTTAATTTGATAATGTTAACTTAATTTGTAAAACGTAAACAAATCTCGATATGCGTAAAAACTTACTCCTACTAGTAGCTCTTTTCTCATTTACTGCAATTAGCTACGCCCAAGATCATAAACATGGCAATTGGTGCAAAACTGACGAAGTTTACAATAAGGCCTATAATGAAGACCCAGCCACTTTTAAGGCCATTGAAAGACAATTAGACGAAGCTGTTGTTGCTTATAGCAATACTGCATCTAAAATGGATGACGGCCGAACCTTTTACATACCGGTTGTATTTCATTATGTACACCCAGTAAGCCAAGAAGGTGAAAGATTTTTTACTAGAGCAATGGCTGAAGCAACTGTTAGAAGACTAAATGAAGACTTTAATAGGAACAATTTCGATTCATTTCAAATTCAGACCTATTATAAATTTTGGCGAAGAGGTAATGCTAGAATCAAATTTGTAATTGCACAAATTGACCCCGATGGCGAAGCAACTAATGGAGTTAATTATTATGCAACCGACTTAGCTGAAACAGCAAATAGAAATGGAAACGATGATATAATTAAGTATCACACTTATTCAGTAGGTAAGTTTTGGTCTCCAGACAATTATTTAAATTTTTGGTGTGTTGAGAGTATTAGTCAACCAGCAGGTACCCAAGGAGAAATATTGGCCTACGCAACTTTACCTGAATTTGAAGCTTTTGGTGCCACCAGAAAAACTCAATCAGGTGTTATTGCTAAAAGAGCGGTATTTATGGAAAATATTACCGGCAAGTTTCAAAGACACACACTTTCTCATGAAGTTGGTCATTGGTTAGGTTTACGTCATCCGTTCCAAACAGATGAAAAATCAATTCAAGAGCTGAATGAAGAAACTCAAGAATATGAGCCTACCGGATGTAACGAAGGCGATTGTAAATTTAAAGGCGATAAAATTTGTGATATTCCACAAGCTTATGGACAATTTTTGGCTTGTTCTGCAAACATCAACAGTTGCCCTAATGAAACACCAATAGATAACACAACTAACATCATGGACTACAGAAATTGTCCAGAGATGTTTTCAAGAGATCAATGCATTAGAATGAGAGGTACTCTGCTTTCATTCAGAACTGAAATTGTTTCGTGGGAGAATTTACAAAGAGTAGGAATCAACGATAAAATTGTTACCGATATAAAAGGTAAAACTTCGGTTTATCCGAACCCTTTCTCTGACAAAATAATTGTTGAAGTTGAAATGCAAAGAGACGTTACGGCTTGTATTGAGATTCGAGATTTATTAGGAAGGTCGGCCTATAAAGATTGTAAAAAGAAATTACACGCCGGAATTAACAAAGTTGAAATAAATGCCAACGATATGAACTTGAGTTCGAATGGTGTTTATTTGGTTGAAATAAAAATGGAAGACGCGGTGATTGTTCATAAGTTACAATATAACGGCAAATAAGAGATTTTTACTCTGTATGTAAAAACCCTGCAATGCAGGGTTTTTTTTTGCCCTAAAAAAACTTACTGTGACCATATGCCCATTATTTCACAATTTGAGCGAGTAATATTGTAAGAATCGTTTAAAATGAATAAAGCTCTTTTCTCATTAATTTTATCAATAACATTTTTAGCAAGCTTAAAGGCCCAATCGCCTTGGTGCGGGGTGCATAGTCATACCCATTCAAAAAATCATCTTAGCAATGCAAAAAATGATTCTTTTGAAAAAGCTTACCTTAAAAATATAGAAACATTTAGCCTAAAAAGTGCTAATAAAAAAGAAACCAAATACATAATTCCTGTTGTATTTCATATTATTCATCAAGGTGGGCGAGAAAATGTAAACGACGCTGAAATCAAAGGGCTTGTAAAACAAGTGAATAACGATTTAGCCTTAAGAAATAGCGATACCAACACTATAAGAAAAATATTTAAGGATGTAGCGGCAGATTGCCAAATTGAACTTAGGTTGGCAAAAAAAGATGAAAATCAAAATTGCACCAATGGAATTACACGTACTTTTTCTGGCAAAACTGAAGATGTAAGAGATTATGGGGGCAACGATGTAAAATCTCTTATTAAATGGAATAACAAGCGCTATTTGAATATTTGGGTGGTTAAGTCAATTCTTTCGTCAGGAGAAGGTATTACTTTAGGTTATGCCTACTACCCAGGCACAGGTGGTTCTAATGATGGCATTGTAATGCGCTATGATCAAATGAGCTCAAATACCTTAACCCATGAGTTGGGCCATTACCTAAACTTAAAACACACTTTTGATGACGGCTGTTTTGCTGGAGATAATGTAGAAGATACCCCACCAGCTGCAGAAGCCAACTTTGGTTGCCCAAAAGCAAGAAACTCGTGCAGTAACGATTTACCTGATTTACCTGATCAGGTTGAGAATTATATGGACAATAGCGATTGCACAGCCATGTTTACCCAAGGCCAAAAAATAAGAATGCACACTGCAATAGAGTCATATCGTTCAACTTTGGTTTCTAACAGCAATTTAGATTTCACTGGTGTTTCGAGCGAGTTTGTTGAAACGAAACCTATTGCAGATTTTGCTGCAAGTAAGCAGTTGATTTGCCAAGGAACCGAAATTGATTTTGAATTTACAGGCTGCGACCATAGTATAAACCCAACATTTGATTGGCAAATAACGGGGCCTCAATCATTTTCATCAAACATTAAAAACCCAACATTTAAATTTGACTCTGCAGGAGTATTTGATGTTGAAATAACAGTAACCAATGCTTTAGGCGGTAGTACAAAAAAACTCAAATCGTTTGTTTGGGTAATTGACCAAACAAACATTATTAGGCAATCTTATTCACGCTCTTTTAATGGGTTACCATCATTACCAACCGATTACCAGTTTATTAACCAGCCCAATAATTTCGGATGGCAATTATCCGATAATGGAATTGATGCAAGTACTTGTCTTTTTGTAAGTAACTTCACTAAGGGTAAACCATCATACCGCGCATCTTTTGTGCTACCTGCTATCAACATCGAAAATCTTGACGATCAAAAACTCAGGTTCAACCTGGCTCACGCCAAAATTGATGACGCATCTAATGATCAATTTAACGTTTTGGTATCTCTTGATTGTGGCGCAACTTGGCGTTTAATAAGTAGCGAAACATCTAAACGCCTAACCACCGCAAGCAATCAAAACAAAAATTTTGTTCCGAATCAAAATCAATGGACCGAAAAAACCATTGATTTGAGCAGGTTTAAAAGTTATGACTTACTTGTAAAGTTTGAATTTATATCGAAAAATGGTAACAATATTTACATTGATAATATTAGAATTGGCACCACTGAAACTGGTATAAATTTAAAAAACAATGATTTACACCTTAACCTTTATCCAAACCCCGCCAATCAAAATCAACCAGTAATTCTACAAACACACAAAAGCCTAATTGGAGCCCAATTCAAAATCAATAACACATCTGGCCAAACCATTTATTCGGCCCGTTTACAAAGCGCAAATCATATCTTAAACAAACCATTAGAGCCTGGCATTTATATTATTAATATTCGTCATAAAACAGAAGCAATTAATTTAAATTATAAATTTATTAAAAATTGATATTATTGTTAA
>JBMYOR010000177.1:0-6028 GCA_049599535.1 Bacteroidia bacterium
ATCAAACGGCAGTATTTATATTAAACAGCAAAACCCCATTTCTTTTAAATACTCAATATTTGGATCTGACGGTAAGCTCATTCAATCTGGCGAATCAAATCAAAAAAAGCATCGAATTGATTTACCAAAACAAACCGGATTGTATTTATTGAAAGTTTACAATACTAAAAATCAATTTATCTTGACCAAAAGTATTTTGGTTAAATAGATGAATAGTTAGTTTTGGCCATTAATTGAAAAAAATGAGTGAAACAAAAGTTTATAATAGCGATAAAGCCCCTGAACCAGTTGGTTTATACCCTCACGCACGAAGAGTTGGAGACCTTTTATTTTTAAGTGGTATTGGGCCGAGAGAAAAGGGAACAAAAAAAATTCCGGGTGTTGAATTAGATGAAAATGGCAACATAAGCAATTATGATATTGTTGCTCAAACTAAATCGGTTTTTGAAAATGTTAAAACAGTGCTTGAAGCTTCAGGTTCAAGTTGGGATCAATTGGTTGATGTTACCGTTTTTTTAACCAATATGAAAGATGACTTTAAAAGTTACAACGCCATTTGGGCTGAGTATTTTAAAGATGGTGCACCTTGTAGAACAACTGTAGAAATACTATCACTGCCTACCCCTATTGCCATTGAGCTAAAATGTATTGCTACCATTAAATAATGGCACTGGCTTTTGACTTCGGAAATACATCAATAAAAATAGGTATTTGGCTGTCAGATACTCTTTTACCAAGTAATGTATTCACGTTTTTGCACAATCAAAAAAGTGAGTTCGCAAGCTTTGTAAAAAAACAAAATCAATCAACCAACGTAATTATAAGTTCGGTTGCGGGGCATAATACCAATTATAACTTAGTGTTGAGTTACTTTGAAAACACTACGATACTCAATTACCAGGTAAAATTACCTTTTGCCATTAATTATGATACTCCTGAAACACTCGGAAAAGATCGTATAGCAGCATGTGCAGCGGCAACCATTATGTATGCCCATAGGCCACTTTTGGTAATTGATGCGGGCACCTGTATTACCTATGATTTTATAAATGAAACCAATACATACATAGGCGGTGCCATATCGCCCGGTATTGTTACCAAATTAAAGGCTATGCACCAGTTTACACAAAAATTACCATTTGCACAAATAAACACTGACTATCAACCATTTACCCCTCAAAAATCCACAAAAACCTGCCTTCTTGAAGGAGCATATGCCGGAACCATTCATGAAATAAGAGGGTTTATTGCAACGTTTGGTATGCATAAATCATTAAAAGTGGTATTCACAGGAGGTTTTGGCGAATATTTGGCTGATAAAGTTGAAAACAGCACATTTGCAGCGCCAAATTTGGTACTAGTTGGCCTCCAACAAATTAGAAAGCTCAATGCAGGTTAAAAAAACCGTAATACTCATGTTTTTATTGGCTTCAATTAACTTGAATGCTCAAGATATTTTCTCACCACTATCAACCCAGGGGGTAGGCCAATTAAGAAACAAATCTTTTATACACAACTTAAGTATGGGCGGATTAGGGTCTGCTTACACACACCCTGATTCATTTGCTTACTCACTTAAAAACCCTGCCACATCGGCTTACATGAGCTATACTATGCTCGATTTTGGTGTAAAAACGGGAATTAACGAAGTAGTTGGAATTAACGATAACAACAGAGGTACTTATGATGATTTTGGACTAAACTATTTATCTATGGGCTTGGTGCTTAATAAAAAGAAAGGCTGGACTGCATCTTTTGGTTTAGCGCCTTACTCAGCATTTGGTTACAACTCGGCCACCACAAGTAGCGACACTTTTAAATCTGAAGAGCATTATTTTGCCGGAGGCATAAGCGAAACATATTTTAATACCGCTTTTAGACTCTATACAAACAAAAGCAAGATTAAAAGGCTCAACGAAAGAAATGCCAACTTTAAGCAAAAGGGAATTGATTCATTAGTAAAAGTACCAAAAACCAAAAATATTACAATGGGTTTGCAGGGTTCTTATTTATTTGGCAATAAGCTCTACGAGCACAATATACTTTATCCTAATAGTTCAGATTTAGCATCGCTAAATACAGTAAACAATTATTTAATTAGAGGGTTTACGTACAAGTTAGGCATGCATTACAAATTAAAAGACATTAATTTCTCAACTACAAGAACTAACAAAGCGGGTAATAATGTAGTCGTAAATCATAGTATTGATTTTGATTTAGGGGCATATTTTGGCTCATCAGCTCAAAACCAAGCTACATTAGAGCGCTTTGCAACTTCTTTTGTAATACTAGGTGGCAACACATCAATACCTGATACCGTATTACCACTTGAGCGCTCAACAGGCAGCTTTAAGCTACCTAATTCAATGGGGGCTGGCTTTATGTTCACAAAAAAGGACAATTGGAGTGTTGGCTTTGATGCTGACTATACGCAATGGAGCACCTTTAATTATGCCGGTTTAAACAGCCAGCTAAATGATGAACTAACCCTAATATTAGGCGGAACATACACAATACCAAAGGGTAACAACTTTTTTCAACGAATTGAGTACAGAGGTGGATTTAACTACAGGCAGTCATTCTTAAATCAAAACAACAAACAGCTAAATGGCTATAGCACGACTTTTGGAGTAGGAATGCCATTCGGTAAAACGATTAAGAACAATTTAAATCTAGGATTTGAACTCGGAACACTCGGTAACAGAACTGATCACCTGTTTGAAGAGCGTTACTACAATATTTACCTTGGAATTACTATAAATGAATTTTGGTTTAAGAAATACAAAGAAAAATAACAGAGCAATGTTGAATTTTAAGAGAATGAAGAGAATTGTATTGCCCTTAATGATGCTTTTTGGCGCTGCATTATTAAATGCTCAAGACTGCGACCCACAAAATTGGGAGAATAGCGACGACGATAAGTGTAAACAAGCACTATCTGTTTTTCATAGTGATGCCAAACAAAAGAACTATGAAGGCGCATACCCACATTGGAGATATTATTTCTGCAACTGCCCAAAAGAAGATGGTGCGCAAAAGTGGGTATACATAGATGGAGCTAAAATTATTCTGGCTAAAATGAAAGCCAATAAGAAAGATAAACCCGTGCTTGAAGCCTACTACGATACCTTAATGATGGTATATGATAATTGGGCAATAAACTACGGAGATGAAGGTAAAATAGCATCATATAAAGGTTTATACACTTATGCATACCAAAACTATCAGTTAGAAAAATTGATAGATTCAAAAAACTATTTCGAAACAAGTATTGATCTTTTGGGTAACAAATCGCATTACTCAACCATAAGTTACTACATGACTGTACTTCAGAAACTTACAAAATACAAAAAAGCAGACACCGCTTACTGGGTCGATAAGTACTTTGTTACATCTGATATTATTGACGCCAATTTGGCCGATAGCAACAGTAAGTATTTTGCTAAATGGTCAAAAACCAGAGAAGACATTGATAATATGATGGCTCCTGTACTTACCTGCGAACAGCTTCTCCCTATTTATAAAGATAAAATGGACAATGAACCATCAATAGATGATTTGAAAAAAATGGTTTTATTTATGGAGAAAAAGGAATGTACGGATGCTCCTGAATATGAAAGAGCTGCCAATGCCCTTTGCGATGTAGAGCCCTCATCTATATGTAAAATTGCATTATCACGATTATTATACAAACAAGGCAGATATAGCGAAGCAAAAACTTATGCCGAAGAAGCTATTGGACTTGAAGAAGATGGAATGAAAAAGAGTACTTACTACTTATTGCTTGCCGATATACAAGTAAAATTAGGCAGTACAAATAGTGCACTCTCATCGTGCAATAGCGCCATAAGTTTAAACTCTAACAACGGAAAAGCGTATATGATTAAAGGTAGCTTGTACGCCACTTTAGCCAAAAACTGTAAAGAGTTTGAAGCAAAAGCAGCATATTGGGTTGTTGTAGACCAGTACATAAAAGCAAAGAGTGTAGACCCTAGTGTTGCTACAACGTGCAATAGCCGAATTGCCAGCTACAGCAAGTATTTCCCATCGTCAGGCGAAATCTTTTTTGAAACATTAAAAATTGGTGATCCTTTTACCGTAAAGTGTTTAGGTGTAAGCACTACTATTAGAGCTAAAGTTGAATAAAATAATTTTTTAATAAAATATAAAAGCGCAGGCAACTTGTCTGCGCTTTTTTTAATTAGAAGCTACGTGAAGTTTTATTTATCTCTTTTTATATACTTTTTATTTTTATTTAGCTGCCGCGAAAACGATTTGGCCGAGGTTGCATCGCTGAGTGAGGATAAAGACTTGCCACAAATCGTAATGGAAAATGCCGAAATTGAGTTTAATGATTCATCAAGACTACAAGCCATTATAGCGGGTGGTTTAGTTGAAAGCTTTACTTATTTTGATGAAGACAATGATGTGCAAGATCAAAAGTTAGTGATGTCAAAGGGCGTAAATGGCCGATTTTACAGCGAACAAGGTGTAGTAAATAGTGTACTTACAGCTAACAATGCCGTGAGATATGAAAAAGAAAAGAAAACTGAAATTGATGGAAACGTTGTAGTTGTAAATAGTCAAGGAGATTCACTATCAACTGAGTTTCTGCTTTGGGATGAAAAATCTGAAACAATTTCATCGAACCGTAAGGTAAGAGTAAAAACCTCCGACGAAATCATATTTGCCGAAGGTTTTAGTTCTGATATGAACTTTCAAGAATATACATTCAAAAAAGTTACGGGCACTATTAGCTTAAATTAAGCCTACCCTTCTACATTTTTATAATCTTCAATAAATTTTGCTAATCCAATATCAGTTAATGGATGATCAAATAATTTATCGATTGATGAAGCAGGACAAGTAACTACATCTGCTCCAATTCTTGCGCACTCAATAATATGCATTGGATGACGAATACTGGCGGCTAAAATTTCGGTAGCAAAACCAAAATTATCAAACACATCAACCAAGTCTTCTATTAAAGCCAAGCCATCAGTTGAGATATCATCTAATCTACCTAAAAAAGGAGATATATAAGTAGCACCTGCTTTTGCTGCTAAAATTGCTTGCCCTGTACTAAAAATTAAAGTACAGTTGGTTTTGATGCCTTCGTTTGTAAATGATTTAATGGCTTTAATACCATCTCTTGTCATAGGTACTTTTACTACAATGTTTTTATGCAAAGCAGCAAGTTCTCTACCCTCTCTCATCATGCCTTCATAATCTGTCGAAATTACTTCGGCACTAATATCGCCATCTACCATTTCGCAAATTGCTTTGTAATGGTTAAGTACGTTTTCACGACCCTTAACCCCTACTTTTTTCATTAATGAAGGGTTGGTGGTAACACCATCAAGTATACCTAGGTTATTAAGCTCCTTAATCTCATCAAGGTTAGCTGTATCAATAAAAAATTTCATGGAATAAATTGTGGGGCAAAAATAAATATAAAAAAAGGGTAAGCTAACTGTATCGCACCGCTCAACTACCTCAACCTTGCTATCTTCCAATCCTGGGGCCGAAGGTAGGAGCTGGTCGTACAGCGCTTACCCGGCTGCAAAGGTATCATAAGCGCACCCTTCTCCAAATGTTTCTCAAATAAAATTTTGCTTTTTTTTAACATGCGTATTACTATACTGATTAATAGCATTTTACACTTAAACCTTGCAGCATAATGCGCTGTTGAGTATTTTCGACCCCACAGAACTACTACTATGACCCAGCAAAAGCATAATCTAGAATTCAATAAAAACGAAGATGAAAACAAGCTGAAGCTCATGCGCTTAAACCAAGAGCTTAAGAAAATATATTTGGGCGGCGGCGAAAAAAGAATCGCTAAGCTAAAAAAACAAGGTAAAATGACCGCTCGTGAAAGGGTTGAATACCTTATTGATAACGATTCGGAGTTTTTAGAAATTGGTGCTTTTGCAGGAGATGGTATGTATCAAGAACACGGAGGATGCCCTTCTGGAGGAGTTGTTGGAGTGATAGGTTATGTTAGCGGTAAACAATGTATTGTTGT
>JBMYOR010000178.1:0-6002 GCA_049599535.1 Bacteroidia bacterium
TAAAGACAAAGTTGTTTACAGTGAGCAAACCCAATATCAAAAAATAACTATTACACAATGGGAGCAAGATTATTGGCTTTACATAAACCATAATCAACAATTAAGCACACTTGATGAGTTTATGTATCATGAACCCTTGGTGCATCCGGTAATGCTGGTTACAAAGGCTCAAAACATTTTGATTATTGGCGGTGGCGATGGATGTGCTGCACGTGATGTTTTAAAACATGAAAATGTAAAAAGCATCACAATGGTTGATTTAGACCCCAAAATGACACAAATTGCCAAAGAAAACCCCGTATTTACTAATCTTAACGACAGCTCACTTTGGAATAAAAAAGTAAAAGTTATTAATGCTGACGGCAAAAAGTTTTTAGAGCAAGACAATAACTTTTATGATGTAATTATTGTTGATCTGCCTGATCCTAAAACGGTAGATTTAGGAATGTTATACTCTAAAGAGTTTTATTATTTGGCTAATCATCATCTTGCAAAAAATGGGCTCATTATTACACAGGCGGGTAGCCCCTATTACGCCACACGCGCTTTTTATTGTATAAATAAAACGATGAAAACGGCCGGATTTTATACCGTAAACATGCACAACCAAGTGCTAACTATGGGCCAATGGGGCTGGGTAATTGGCATAAAATCACCACTAAGTATCACTAGGCCAAAAAGTGAAATTGAAAATCAGTTAAAACAAAAAATAAAAACAGGTTTAGTAGAATTTCAGCAAAAAACAAAATGGCTAAACACCGAATCTATTGACCATTTGTTTTCATTTGGCAAACCCTTAGCTGACACTACGGGAATTGAAATAAACACCCTTACCAACCCTGTTTTATACCAATATTATAATAAAGGAAATTGGGACCTTTACTAGTCTGATTTCTTAAAGGATCTAAAATTTCTAAGCAACGCTTTTGTTTAATGGCGCGTAACTATAGCCAAACGCAGCTTATGAAAAATTTAATCTCTCTATTAATTCTTTTATTCATTGGATGTCAAGTACTAGGGCAAGACACATTTTATGTTGAACTAGAAGGTGGTGGTACTAAAAAGTATCGCAAGGTTTACGGTTGCGAAGATCTCCTAGTTACGCTTACATTCCCTTACAATTCTAACAATGCTCCAGATTCGGTTATTGGCTTTTATAACAACAAGCAAGCGATAGGAAAAGACGATTGGAATATTAATAACACCAAACACTCAATTTCCAGATTTTTAATGAGTGGTAAGTATGGCACTTTTGTGAAGGTTTACAGAAATGGCCAAGAAAAAACAGTTATAGGTGACTCAATTATAGTTTATAAAAATCCTGAAGCTGATTTCAAATTATTGAACGATAGCATTCAATGTTATAGAAATAACGAATTTTGTTTAATTGACAACTCAAATTCTGATTCCATATCAAACATTTGGATAGATTTGGGCGATGGCCTACAATATAGATTAAATACAGATGATACTATTTGTCATACCTATGGACAGTCAGGTGATTTTGAAATAGTTTACAGGGTAACCGATAATAATGGCTGTATAGGTGAAGTAAAAAAGAAACGTTTTACAACTATTGCGGATATTGGTGCAAACTTCGAAGTTAAAACACTTGGAGAATGCTCAAAAAGGCAAGTTATAATAAAGAACTACACCCCAATTGATACTTCAAAGGTAAAAAGTTGGCACTATCAAATTGGCGATTTTAAAACCATTAGTTACGCGAAAAGTGACTTAACTACTAAGTGGTTAAATGATACTTTCAATGTCATTAAAGATGGAGTTCACGACATTATGCTCGTTGTTGAAAGCACTGATGGCTGCAAGGACAGCCTCATAATGAGAGACGCTGTTAAAGTATTTAATCCTGACCTAAATGTAGAAATGGTAAGCACGGCTGAATATTTATGCGTTGACGATACCATTCAATTTAAATGGAATAAAAGTGAAACTGTAGATGAGTTTAAATTCGAATTTGGTGATCCCAATTCGATGCAAGAAAATTCTGAAAGTGATAACCCAAACCCTTCTCACACCTATTCAAGTGGTGGTTCTTACATACTAAGTTTAACAGCAAAATCATACGGATGCGATGATAAGGACACTGCCATTTGCTGTGTGAATATAAATGGACCAAAGGTTACTACAAAGCTTCCATCCCCGCCATTTTCAGGTTTAAACCCAGTTTTTAAGAAAGATTATATTGAACGGCTTAATGCCAATTCTAGTTTTCATTCAACCAAAACACAAATTAGCTATTATGCCAAAGAACCCGGAATTACTGTTGACTCACAAAAAGTAAGTAAACTACCTAAATACTTCAGATTTGGCACCGGAGAAGATATAGGCCCAAATGGACAAAGAATAAAATATCCATCAATTGCTGATACAAACGCTTATTTAGGATATGCTTATGATACGGTTAATTATAAGCTTGTAAAAAAGGTTTGGGAACGAGGAACGGCTATACCCAAAGAAGCAATGTACAAAGCTGCAAGACCAAATTTCGGTCTTGAAAAACATCAATTACATGATACTTTAATTTTTGCTGACCCCGAGCATGATAGCCTAACTATTACTTTTCCAAACTTTACATTAAAATTTAGAGCTAAAAACAACTTTGGTAAAACAGGTGATATTTGGATAGGTTTTGACGCTTTTCCTATGGAATGGAGAAATGGTAGCCTTAATGGCTTAAATCCTTCTTACCCTTTTGCCAGCGATAGTTTAGAATATTTCTGGGACTTTAACGACCCTGAAGCTGAAAATTGCATTTCAACTATTACAAATCCCAACCCAAATTGCAATTATTCAAGGGAGAAAATTCCTACTCATATATTCAAAGAAAACGGTTGCTTCAGCGTAAATCTAACAGCCACCGATACCCTAACAGGATGCTCAAATACTGTAATACAACCCATTTCTTTTGAAAAACCCGTGGCTTCTTTTGATAAAGCCAAGTACACCGAAATGAATTGGTATAAACAAAAGGAAATTTTAGCAAAAACCGGTAGTTTAGAAGGCTTAGGTCTTTTTCTTGATGGAAACCTTTGCGTTTGAAACGCCATAAGTCCGAATTGGCATAATGTGTATCTAGATGGCTTAAAACCAAACTGTGACCCGCAAGCCTTAAAAAGCAATATTGAGATTCTCTTTAATGCAGAAAATGACTGCAACGGCAAAAAATACTTTAGAGATGCAAATGGAAAAATAATAGACTCAACCTACACCGATTGTAACTTTATTCCAGCAATGATTTTGCAGCTCATTGGTGAGCGTTGGAGCTATACCACACCAGGTTGGAAAACTCTAGGAATGGTAGTTTATAATGGGCATACCAGAGACACCTTTTTCTACAAAGACTATTTCTACATCAAAGATTTAAACACAGATTACCTATTGAGCAACAGTGCTCTAGACTCAGCAAGTCAAAAATCATTAGTAGAATTAAAGATAGAAAATAAGGAGAATAGAGAACTTGACAGCCTTACTAAAGTGGGGTTTGAATTCGTTATGTTCAGTAATATTCTAGGAGAAGTTAAAAGAGAAATTGTACAAGTAGATTCGTTAGACCTTTTGCCAAATAGCCTGGTCAACCTTAACGACTCGGTAAGCTATGAGCTAAGTCCTGGCAAATATTTTATAAGCTCAAGTTCTAATAACCAAAGTGGCTGTGCTGGTGCTCAAACCCAAGAGCTAAGAGTTGGACATTTAGCAAATTTTAGAACCATTCAGGCCTGCGCGGGTGGCAAAACTAAATTTATTGATTCAGTTTTTATTGGCACTCAGGGGGGCAGTCGTTATGCGAATTAGTAAACTGGTGGGACAATACAACTTGCATTGACACTACGGCCTTTTTCTATAAGCCTGTTACCAATACTTTGAGAAGGCAATGGCAAAATAATAGTGCTTATACCCTACCTAAATACAAAGAGCGAGTGGCCTGGGATTTTACAAATGATGGCACTATTGACCTTTGGGATGTTCACACTCCTGAACACGTTTACTTAGATCCTGGTACTTATGAATGTGCTCTATGGAGCATGGATAGCCTTGGACAATGGCAAAAATTAGTAAAAACAGTTGAAGTGCCTGGAGCTAAAGTCAATATTTCATTAGCCGATGAATCTCAACGTTATGTATGTGCGCCTGATACTGTTATTTTTAAGATCAGAGCAAACCTTTATTATGATCAAATTGATAAAATTGAGTTTTTTGGTCGCACCTTCTATTACCGTGATTCATTCGATATTCACATGCCAATTACTAACAACTATAAATATAGCAACACTATTAAATCTATTACTAAAACAGGCTGCTTAAGCTCTTATCAAAATACCGACTTAATTACCATATTAGGACCTAGAGCTAATTTTACCAGAGTAACTGACCCTGAAATTTGCCTTGGCCACGAAATGGTATATAAAAGTACAGGAGATACGGGTAACTACAAATGGTTTATAAACGAACAATTGCAATCTAATAAGCCTGAACTCATTTACACAGCTCAAGAGCCCGATTATTACAACAACATACAATTACAAGTTACCCAAAGCATTACTTTCCCAGAAAATCTGGACACTAAAAATTGTATTAGCTATGCATTTGTAGATTCTTTAATTCAAAAAGCTACCCTTGTAAATTCTACTAGATCAAATAGGTTTGAAATAAAAGAAAGATTAGACAGTAACAAGGTAACTTTTGTAATGCAAAAGCCTGATCCATACTTCAATACCTTCAATTATTTTATAAATAATAGTGATCACAACGAGCTATTTATAAATGATTCACTTTTCACCATTGCTTTTGATAAAGCAGGCAGCTACACCGTTTGTACTTACCTGAACGATGAGATGTGTGCCGATACCTTTTGCCAAACCATTTGGGTAGATGCACTTTCAACAAATGAAATTGCTGCCAACAAAATCGAGTTATATCCAAACCCAACTTCTGGCAACATAAACTTAGTATTACAAACCGAATCAAGTACTTATAGACTTATTGATTTGACAGGAAGAGAAATTCAAAATGGAAATCTAAGTGACGGAACAAATGAAATCTCACTTGAAAATATTCCTAATGGTGTTTATCTCATAGAAGTTGAACTGGAAAATGCAATTGTTAAGAAGAGATTGATTAAGAATTAATGAGCAATCTATCATTATTACATTAAAGCGGAAATAGTGACTTTTTCATTTAGCTTTGATCAAAACTGAAGCAATGAAACAGCTTTCTTTCTTTTTAATTCTATTTACATTTTTCAACAGTGCAAATGCTCAAGACAGCTTAATAATTAGCAAAGTATATAGCGACGATTGTGGGCTAGACAATAAGGTTAATTTTTGGATAGACAGCTCAGTTGCTAGGAGTGATATAAGTCTTTTTACAATTAATGATTCTTCTTATTCACCAAGTGGTGTTCATAGTTTTTCAATTGATTATGGCCAGTCTATTTATTCAATTGAAATTGAATTTGCCCAAAATTCAGGGTATATAAATTTTACAAAATACTTTCAATTGCCTGTAAAAAAACCTGAAATTTACTTGAGTCAGGAGTTAATTGATAGTGCGCAACAAAATGCTTTAATAAAAATCAATTATCAAGATTCGAATGAGTTGTATGATTCAATTGAATTAAAAATCTTTCGCTTATACAATCAAAATGGCCAAGCAAGTCAACTACCCATTTTCACAAAAAAAGAAAGTGCATTAGGCGGCGTTAATTTCGAGTTTAGTTTGAGTTTGCCTTTACCACCTGGTAAGTATAGGGCAACTCAAAATATAATCCTTGACAACAGTTGTATTTTATCTTCTTCAAAGAGCTTTTGGATAGGAAACCTGATGGCTGTTAGGGTAAATGATAATGGTTACATTCATGATTCAGTTTACTACTGGCATAAGGGCGGAAACAGCTTCTGTGAAACTGTGAACTGGTGGGAGAATACAAGTTGTATAGATACAAGTGGCTTCTTCTACAATCCCGATAGTAATTCGATGAGAAA
>JBMYOR010000179.1:0-5950 GCA_049599535.1 Bacteroidia bacterium
TACTGCCAAGCAAAAACTAGACGATAAGGAATCTCAAATTAATGCTATTGAAAATGAGCTGACTAAAATAAAAACAGCCAACGGCATTGTAAACTTAGAAGAACAATCTGCCGATGTATCGGCTCAAGTAAATAAAGTACTTTCTAAAATTGAAGATGCCGACGCTAAAATTAAAGTCTACAGTAAATACTCTTCATCTAAATACCGCGATTCGGTGGTGAAATACAATGTAATTAAAGAAACAATTACAAGTAAATATCGAAAACTTGATACGCTCTTTAATAACATTTTAAAAGTAGGCGATAAAATTACAAGTCTTGAAAAAAGCATTGAATTTGAGCTTGAAACCCTAGCAGAATATAAGGCTGAGTATGAAGACCATTTGCAAAGTGCTACTCGTAAAATCAGTTACAGCTATACCATATCGGGCGCTGGGCCTGCCGACAAGCCATTTTATCCGAAAAAAGTTTGGAGTGCAGCCGTAACTGCATTTTCAGTGAGTTTATTATTAGTGTTGTTTTTAATAGTAAAAGAGCAATACGGCAAGTTAAAAAATGATCTGATTTGAACGCTGTAAACATTTCAAAAACCAATAAAGGCTTTGCTGCTGTGGTAATAGCCACATTAATTGCCTATGCTATTGGAAATGTTTATGCCATTTCGCAAGATTTTTGGTACTTATCGCTGTTGCCCGTTGGGCTTGGTATTATTGCTTTTGCAATACTTAAACCTGAGCAATTTTGGTTGTTTATGGTTTTTCTTACCCCTTTCTCTTTAAACGTACAAATTGATTTTATTCAATCGTCGGTTTCATTACCTACCGAACCGTTTATCGCCTTTTTTATGGTGCTGCTCATTTTTAAGTACCTGCTCGATAACAAAATAGACTTTGCCGTTTTAAAGCACCCTATAACCATTATTATATTGCTTCAACTGGTTTGGCTTTTTATTTCGGCCTGTTTTAGCACGCTACCCCTTGTATCGTTCAAATACTTTTTGGCTAGGCTTTGGTTTGTTATTGTATTCTACTTTTTTGGGGTATCAACTTTTAAAAACCTTAAGCGAATAGACCAATACAATTGGTACTACTTATTGGCCATGGGAGCTGCCATTTTGTATACTCTGGTAAGGCACTCAACCGAGTATTTTAGTCATGAGTACTCATACAAAGCTGCTTTACCTTTTTTCTCCGATCACAATATTTACGCTGTTATAGTTGCCTTTTTTATACCAACAGCCGTTATTTATTCACTCAAAAATCTAACACTAAGGGTTAGCTTAATACGCAGTATTTTCTTTTATTTAATTACCGTAGTTTACATAGTTGGTGTAGTGGCATCATACACTAGAGCTGCATGGGTTAGCCTTGTAGTTGCTTTTGCTATGTACTTGGCGTTGCTTTTAAAATTAAAACTAAGGCATTTGGTTAGCGCACTACTAATAATAGTATCAATAATTGCCTTTAGCTGGAACGATATTATGCTTTACATGAGCAAAAACAAGGTTGAAAGCAATAGTGATATTGATGCACATGTGCAAAGTATTTATAACGTAACTACTGACGATAGCAACACCGAACGATTAAACAGGTGGAGCGCCGCGGTGCGTATGTTTTTAGAAAAACCAATTGTTGGTTTTGGTCCAAACACCTATCAGTTTAAATATGCGCCCTATCAGTTAAGTAAAGAAAAAACCAAAATAAGCACCAACCTTGGTGATTTAGGAAACGCCCATAGTGAATTTATTGGGCCATTGGCCGAGCAAGGGCTAATTGGTGCAATATTGGTAATTGCCCTTATGCTATATGCCATACACACCGGTATGCAATTGTATTATAAATCAAAAAATAATAGGGTAAGGTATTTGGCATTAATGGTGCTACTTAGTTTTTTAACCTATTACTCTCATGGTTTACTAAATAATTACCTTGATATTGATAAGGCCAATGTGATGTTTTGGGCTGCTATGGCCATGCTTACTGCCTTAAGCGTTTACCATATAAACGAAAAAGACCCAACTAAGGAAATGCAATAAAATAGTAGTTAACCTTTTGATTAAACTGGCTTTCAAACTCATTTTTACTCAAGGCAGATTGTTGTTTTAACCACCCCTTAAGCGTACCTAGCTGCATACCGCATTTACCAACCAATAAATCATAAACCTGATCAGGTGTGGTACCATACTTATCTGCAGCGCCCAATCCGTGTTCAAACACAATTAAAGGCTTACATCTTTTAATGAGCTCGGTTGCTCCTTTTAGTACCTGAAACTCGGCACCTTCAACATCAATTTTTATTAAATCTATAAAAACACCTTGGGGTATTATTTCATCGAGCCTTTGGGTTTTTACGGTAATCTTGTTAATCTCTTCTTCTTTTGGATACTCTCGCTGCTCAATACCACTATAAGCAGGGTTACTCACTACGTAGTTAAACTCTACTTCGCCATTTTTATCGCTTAGCGCAACCTGATAAAAATTACAGTTTTTTGAAAACTTAGTAGTAAGGTATTGATAAAACTGCGGAATAGGCTCAAAACCAAAGTGCTGACCTTGGGGGGCTAATTCCAATATTTGCTCAAGTACTTCTCCTTTATGGCAACCAATATCAATGCAATTTGAATTTGGCCTAAGCGCCAATTTCATTATTTCTTGCGTTTGCTTATCATAAGCAATGTTTTGCGTTAAAGCAATGGGCAGCGATGCCACAATTTTTCGTAATACGTCTTTAAACTTACTCATCTAAACCTTGTACAAATTTAGTTAATCATAAACCGAGCCTTGAGAACTTTATTAAGTGCTTTTAGTATTTGTTTATTCTTTTGCATGTGTACATGATGAGCAACAAATTAAATGCGCTTATAAGTTGGTTAAAACACAACAGCTTTTTAGCCTTCGCCATAATTGTAATTATTAACCTAGTATTTAGGCTAATTGGCACCGATGAATCGAGCATTTATTTAGATGAAGCCCAAACCATGTTTCAGGCCAAACGCCCCCTTGCCGAAATAATTGAAGAGTACGTTAAAAAGCAACAAAATGCCCCGCTCTACTTTTTGATATTACATTTTTGGATTAAAACAATTGGGCTTTCGGTATTTAAAGTGCGTTTTTTTTCGGTGATAATGATGTCATTAGCGGCTGGTATGTTTTACAAACTGGCTCAAAAAATAGTGTCGGTACCGTTTGCAATTGGGGCATCACTCTTGTTTTTAGGGGTTGATGATTTTATGAATTTTGCCCATGAAGCTAGGGGCTATGCGCTTATTGCTTTTTTGGCGGTTTCGAGTTTTTACTTACTTTTTTCGGCCATAGCGCAAAATAAAAGCAAGTACCTAATGTGGTTAATTATACCCAACCTGGCGCTTTTATTTACGCATTACCTTACTATTTATATTTTTCCGGTACAGTTTTTAATCATGCTTATTTGGGTACTTATAAATAAAAACTGGACTCAGTTTAAAACATATATTTTATCTCAAGTTGTAGTTGTAATTGGCTTTGCACCTTGGCTGCAAGTTGTGTTTTCAGTAATGCCCGAAAAAGGAGAGTTTTGGATTTCAGAACCCACCTGGAACCTACTCAAAAACAATTATTACTACTTAGTAAATGGACGAAAAAAAACGCATATTCTTTTTTGGTTTATTAGCATTGCCACTATTGCTTGGATTGCACAGGTAAAAAATAGAAATGCTAAACCCATAATTTATTTAGTAGGACTGGCTTTATGGGCTTTTATTCCTGTAATTACTAATTATTTTATTGGTTTTCATATACCCGTATTTTTAGCCAAATACACTTTTTACGCATCGTTTGGTTTTGTAATGCTTGTGGGGCTACTTATTTACAATTTTCCGATTACAAAATGGGGCAAGGCTGCGCTTTTTATGACAGCCGCCATTGTAAATTTTAATGGGTTAAATTTTAAATCAAACAAAAACGAAAATTGGAAAGACGGAGTTGAATACATAAAAACGCTTGAAAAAAATGAATCGACCATAATATTTGGGCAACGATCTTACGTTTACAAAGCTTTTTGTATTTACTATGATTTTGAAACTTTTAAAAACAGTGACAATATTTATAAATCACTTGAGCAAGATAAAATCTTTTTTAAGGAGCAAATAGAAGAGCTTAATAAGCTTGAGCAAAAACACCAACCAGAAAAAATTATTTTTTTAAGAAGCCATTGGAAAGGGAGCGATCCAAATGGGACTCTAAAAAAGTACCTAGACAATAATTACCATCTGATTTCGGAAAACACAGATTATCAAAAATTAGAGATTTACGAATACCTAAAAAACTAGTTCCAATCGGGCCTTAGCGGACTATTTTTATACAATTTAAACTTACCCCCTTTTTTAGTAATCGCTTTTTCCCAAACCTTAGTATCAGTTTCGCCAAAAACCAACTCTTCGCTTGGTTTGAGTATAAACCAACTATTTTTTTCAATTTCATCTTCAAGTTGGCCAGGCCCCCAGCCCGAGTAACCAATAAAAAACTTTACATCTCTTAAATCGGCGTTTTTATTGCCTATTAAAAACTTGATTTGCTCAAAATCGCCACCCCAGTAAATATGCTTAGATATGTATTTACTCTCTTGCACATGATCGCCAAGTTGATGTATTACGTGCAAAGTATCGTTCCCAACCGGCCCTCCAGTAAATAAAGGAATATCTAAATCATCAGCTGGCCCAGTTTGAATTACATCTTTAAGCATTAAGCCCATGGGTTGGTTAAGCACAAAACCAACAGTACCGTTTTCGTCATGCTCTACAATGTAAACTACAGACCTGCTGAAGTTTGGGTCGGGCAGAAAAGGATCTGCCACCAACATCATTCCGCTTTTAAGTTTAATACGCTGAGACATCACTACTAATAAACTACATTTTTTGCAAAATCAATGTTTAATGAGCGTGAATTTGCAATTCTTTGCAGATGTTTATCTCCAAAAAGCTCGCTTAATATTACGGTAATCATTTACCAATCTTAATAACAGTAGCTTAACAAACGGTTTAAATTGCCATAACAGCACTCAGATACTTTCGCACCAAAATTTATTCAATTCCAAATGCAAAAAATCT
The DNA here is from genome assembly GCA_049599535.1 of Bacteroidia bacterium. Lineage (GTDB taxonomy): Bacteria > Bacteroidota > Bacteroidia > CAILMK01 > JACPUW01 > JACPUW01. The sequence goes on from JBMYOR010000179.1 coordinate 5,083, forward strand.
ACTTATCAATTTTGGCCGCGTTAACATTTTTAGCTGTGAATGCTGAAGATATAACCAAAACTGGAGAAATTACTTCAGATGAAACTTGGACAGCTGACAACACTTACTTCCTTAATGGGTTTGTATTTGTAAAGTCAGGTGCTACATTAACTATTGAGCCAGGCACCGTAGTGAAAGGTCTTGTTAAGTCAAACATCACTTCTGGTGATTTTACTTCAGCACTTATTGTAACAAGAGGCGCAATGATTGATGCGAAGGGCTCTATGGAGAAACCAATAATATTTACTACTGAATTAGATGATGTTTCTGATGCTCAAGACATTGACCTTAGTGATGAATCTGCATCAAGAGGTTTGTGGGGAGGCGTAATTATTCTAGGAAATGCCGTAATTGGCGATGAATCAAGCGAAGCTACAGTTGAAGGCTTACCTGCTGGTGAAAATTCAACTTACGGTGGTACTGACGATTCTGACAACTCAGGTACAATGACCTATTGTTCAATCCGTCATGGTGGTGCTGAGATTGTAACAGACGAAGAAATCAATGGGCTTTCACTAGGTGGTGTTGGTTCTGGTACAACTCTAGAAAACATTGAAGTTACTTACAACAAAGATGACGGAATCGAATTCTTTGGAGGTACTGTAAGCGTAAAATGGGCAGTAGTATCTTATTGTGGTGACGACTCTTACGACTGGGATTTAGGTTGGAGAGGAAACGGACAATTTTGGGTATCAATTGGCGATGTTGATGCTGGTGACCACGGTGGTGAGTGGGATGGTTGTAAGCCTGATGATAATGCTCGTAACGCTAACCCTGACATTTACAACTTCACTTTTATTGGCGGATATGATGGTACTACCAAAGGCGC
>JBMYOR010000180.1:0-5938 GCA_049599535.1 Bacteroidia bacterium
ATCTCTCACAAAAAAGAATCACTCTCGAGTGTTACAAATTTAAATACAATTCATAGAATTTGGGGTAAAGTTGTAACAATCGGATCTGAGCTTGCTGTAAACATCTCAAAAAAAATTTCAGCGCGCGAAAGTATTAATTGGCTATTTGCTATAATTGCTAAAAGTCAAGTTTAAATTTTAACTTTTATATACCTTATTTTAAATCGTTTAATGGCTCATTTTGCTAAAAAAAAGGAGTGTAAAAAACGGAGCTAAAGTTTATTGGTTTCTAACCAAGGTTTTTCGCAAATGGTCAGAATCTTTGGGTAAAAAGCTATTTTTATTAAAGAAAAAGCGGCTGAATAATTTGTTGTAGATATAGTAAAATCGAGAGACCAATTTTACAGGGTTAGTGCCAAATTTCTTTTTGGTTAGTAGGTGTAGGCCTTTTTTGTTAGAATATAAATTAAGCCCAAAGTGCTTGGCCATATGCTCTAACGATTTGTAGCTGTAAAGTGCAATGTGTTGGCCGCCATAAGGTGCAAAATACCACCAGTCTTTTTGACTTTTAAAGTCTTTTTTAGGTTGTAATTCGGTGCTAAAAATAATTGAATCAGAATAACTCAGCATCATTTCCATTTCGGCCATGGGATCATCTAAATGCTCAAAAACTTCAAATGCCGAAAGTATTTCAAAACCTGTTTTTTGCTCAAGATCTTCAATGTCAAAATGGTTGGCAAAGGTGTTTTCGCAATAAATATCTTGTCGGTAATAATTAAAACCACGATCGCGCATTAACCTTACAAACATGCCATAACCGCCACCATAGTCAATAAATTTGCCTTTGCTATTAAACCAGCTTTTAATAATTCGGCCTACAATTTCGCCAAACATTAAGTTTCGGGTTATGTAGCCAAGGTCAAGATCTGTAATGGCGCTACTATAGGCTTCTTCGAGCCAATACACCTTTTCGGTTTGAATAAACTCACAATTGGTGCATTGAAAATAATCGATCTCGTATTTGTTTAATATCTCACCTTTAAACAAATGGCTGCTCTCTGCACCACAGATCTTACAATTCATTTACTAAATTTTTGAAATTCAAAATTAAGGAGATAAAGTTACTAACTTACCCTGCTTTTGGCCAATGAGATTGAGCTGTATTTATTTGGATTAAAATGAATCAAATGAAAACTTTAACTTTATTGGCTACACTTATGTTGGCCACAGGGCTTAATGCACAATTGCTTACCGATAGTTTGTTTTTGTATGTTCCTTTTAATAATGGGTTTAAAGAAGAAGTAAATAATAAAACGCATAAAGCCTATGGGGCCATGCTAGTGCAAGGTAAAACCCTTAATGATTCAGCTGCAACTTATTTAGATGGCGATAATGATTGGATTGATTTAGGTACTAATACGGGCATGCGAAGTATTGACACTTTTACTGCTATGGCTTTGGTAAAAGCATACCTACCAAGTGTGCCGATACTACGTTTACAACAGTATATGATACCACAAAAGTGATAGACACAAATAGTGTTGTGGTTTATGATACGAGTTATACCACAGTTTTGGCACCACAAAAGTTACTGCATTTGATACTGTAACTTTTGTAGATACATTTAATATTAATGTTTATGATACCACTTATACCACAGTTTACGATTCTGTAGCAATATTATCATATGATACAGTTACTGTTTTAGATACTTTTACAATTAGGATTTATGATACTATTGAAGTAACTAAAAACGTGGTGGTTTATGATACTATTTCAGTTGAAGATACTTTAAATGTTTACATAGCTACGGGAGTAGCCAACCCTTTGGCTGTTGAGTTTAAGGTATACCCCAACCCCGTAGGTGATAAACTTTATATTAGTATTAAGGATTATAGTGTAATATCAAACTATAATATATCAATAACAGATGTAATGGGTAGATTAAAGTGGAGCTCGAATGTGGTGCAAAAAGATTTTACCATTGATGTAGCAGACGTTGGAACCGAAGGCCTGTATTTTTTGAACTTTTATAATAGTAGTGCGCAGTTGATTGAACGTAAGGTTCTTGTGTTTAAGTAATAGAATTAAGGCGGCCGTATTATGCCACATAGGCTAGCCATAGTTTAAAGTAAATTGTATTTGATAAGTACATTGTAACGTTATAATTGACTCTCATTTTAAAAGTATACCAAAAGTATACATAGGGGTATCGGTATTACTACCACAAGCACCGCGATGAACTGAAGTCCATAGTTTCTGATCAGAAGCGAGCGATTTCAATCCCTAGTATGTGTAGTTTTCAGGATTTTTTGCTTCGTTTTGGGGCAATGCCAAATGCAAAGCATTCATGAACTCCCTTAAAACAAACACAATTAGTGAATAAAATGAAGAGCCCGAGCGGCTCGAGCGGGATTTACCTAAAGCTGCATAAGCATTCATATAGCAGTGTTTTCAGGGTTAAAAATTAAACCCGTTAACACGAATTCAGATTAAAAACTTAAAGTAGCTATTATTTGGGGCGTTTTATTAATCGAACTCAGGTTTCAAAGAGTCATTATTTTTAATAACTGAAAGCTGAAATGGACGTACAATGGCTTTGTGCGGATTAAACTTAAAGAAGCCCTTAAGTTATCTAAAAAAAGTGCAGATATAAATTATTGAATAGGAGATGCCTATTTCAAGATTTTTAGCTTTTTAAGAAAACCAAAATACAACTCATTTACACCCGGAGAAATATTGCTACGAATAATTAGCGGAATAAATATTATTGAGAATAATATGCTACGAATTAAAATATCAAGCACAAAAATTTGAGTAAAAGGAATATAGTTTACAGCAAAAAAAGCAATTAAACCAATGGCAATACCAACAAGGGTTTTGGCACTAAAAGGCTGCAAATTAAACTTAGCATAAACAAATAAAACTTTAAGCAGACTTACCGTTACAATGGTGCCACCTGATGCTAGTGCCGCTCCTTTTATTCCAAATTGTGGTATTAGCAAATAATTAGATAATACAGCAAATACGCCAAGCATAAGGTTAAAATAAAAGTTCCACCTAAAGTATTTAGATTCAACTATTATGCGGCCATTCATACCGGTGCTACCGCCAATTAATTGAGCAGCGCCTAGGTATACAATTACAATTTTGCCTGATGCAAACTCAGGCCGCCAAATGGTAAAAATTACATCGAGATTAACCAAAATGAGTAGGTATAAAAACAGGCCAGTAACCAGTTGAACCATGCAGGTTTTTTTATAAAGGTTACCAATTTCTAACATGTTGTCTTCTTCAAAATACCGCGATATAAGTGGCGCGCCTATTTGCCTAAGGCTTTGCGAAGGAACCTGTACAATACTGCCAATGAGCGAGCCTAACCCATAAATACCCGCCGATGAAAAACCGCTAATTGCCCCTAACATAAATACATCGGCTGTTTTTACTAGTATTTGCATGGCGTTATTAAACCAAGTAAATAAGCCAAAAACAAACATCTCTTTTAACCTAGCAAGCCATTTAAATTCAACCTTAAATGAGAAATGAAACTGCCCCATTTTAATTAAATAAATTACCAACACCAACATAGCCAGCACGTAGCTGAGTAAATACCAATTCATAAATTGCTCAAAGCTTATCCACTTTAATACAACCAAAATCAATAATAATGATGTAATTACCCTTTGGCCTACTTCTCTAATAAAAATAGGAACAGTAGATTTTAAAAGCGCGGTGCTATATGCTGTTAAAGCATTAAAAAGGGCTAATGAAGCGCCAAATGGAATTATAAATAAATAGATGTTATTTAAAAAATTTGATTTTTCGCCAAAAAATAGCATTACGTACTCTTTGCAGGCAAGTAGTATTACCGAGCTTAATAATGTGCCCGCTAGCCAATACAACATTATAAAGGTTACAAAACCACCATGCTTATTTTCTTCATTATTAAATGAAGGGAAAAATCGGTTTATTATATTTCTGAGCCCAACTAAAGCAATTATTGAGAAAAAACTGCCGGCCTGAAAAATCACTTGTCGTGCCCCCAAGTTTTCTGATGATAAAAACTTGGCCATAATAATGCCCATATTTATGTAGCCAAGAGCCAAACCAAAATACATCCAAATTGAATTGGCAACGCCTTGTTTTTTTACAACCCCCATTTACCAGCTAGTTTCATCATAATAAAGTGGCCAAACATCTTGCGTTAATTCGCGAATTCGGTTAATTTCATCAGCGCTCATTTTGTTTTTCCAGTATTTTATATTTGAGCTACTGTCTCTTTTCAGTTGCTCTTCATCGGCATTGGTGCCTTTAGGGTTGCTAGCCGAGCTGCTGCTAACAATGTATTCCTTTACCTTATTGTCAAAATCTAGAGATAATTGTTTAAAAAGTGTTTCAAACTCATTAAGCGGATTGGCCGATATATCTTCATGTTTTAAATATATCCACTGTTTGTATTGTTGCTGGTATTGCTTTAAAGTGGCATAAATTATACGCCAAACTAAACAGGCTTGTTCAATTATATCTTTTTGATTTTTGCTAAACTCAACAATTTCACCTTCAAAGTTTTTAAGCCAATCGTGTAATAGTGCATCTTGTTTTAAAAGGTGCTTAAACGGAAACTGCCAATCTTTTCTTTTTAAACTATAAACAAAGGCCGCCGGATGCCTAATTAGCATAATTACTTGTGCATTAAATTGCTCGTAAAGCCAAGGCGCACTAAAAAATGCAATGGGATCTTTAACCAAAGGTGTAGTGCCTTTGTTTTTTAAAAATATGTGGTTGTATTTAAGCCACATCATGGCTTTATACTTATTGTTGATTCCTCCAAATCTGGCTCCACTTTGGTAATTCCAGTTTAAAGTGTTTTTTATAAAATTATAATATCTATCGTGATTATGGGCCGATATGTAAAAGTACCAAGTATGTATTGGGCTTTTGTTGGGGGTAGGGTATATGGGGTTTAAGGGCTCATGCATGTAACCTAATCCGTTGGCTCGCGACAAAACTTGGCCCACCCAAGTTGAACCCGAGCGATGAGCTCCTGAAACCAAAATCGGGTTTTTAGGTTGCTGAATCATTTTAAAACTGGTAATCTAATAATTTAATCTCTCTTGCAAAAATGATTTCTAGTGCATCCCTTTCTTCGCTAGTGAGTACTTCGCTATAATGCCTACGGTCTTTTCGTCTATTGCCTTTGGCCTTTATACTTTTTAAGTCAAGCGGTGTTTTAAGTCCAATTTTGTCAGATATAATTTTCACCGCTTCGTCCATTTCTTCAAACTTAAAAATATCGTCTACCACCACATTTTTTTTAATGGTATACATGTCAAAGCCACGTAGTCTAGCTACATCGCCCGCTTTTATGTAGCCCATTACATTTCCGTAAGTTTTTGCTGCTCCGCGGGCATTGTATTGCGATAAAACTTTATCAAAAGGGTTTCGCTCAAAACAAAACTTGTAATAGCTATTCCAAATATCGGGGTCAATATGCTGTTTAATTTCTTGGGCAGGCATGTGGTTGTACCAAGTTTTTCTGGGGTATCCAAAAAACATACCCAAAACTTGCCACCATTTATGTTTCGATAATGGAAATTTATGGTGCTGCGCCATTTTTGCGCCAATTTCTTTTCGCTTTATTTCTTCGTCAGGGTCGCCCGGAGAAATGATATCATCATCACCACAAATTTTTGACAAAGCAATTTCGAGCGAGCTGCTCGCCGTTTTTCTCACTTTAATGAAAATGAATTTGTGCTTATGAGATACGATCATTTAAACTTAAGCTTGTGTTATTTGGCTCTAATACGCAATATTACATTGTATTTTACAATCAACTAAACGTGCTTTTGGCTAAAAACAGTAGGGGCTCACATATTTTAATTGGTTAAAAAAGTCCATTTTTGCCAAATATGGCACAGCACAAGCCAAATCTCCCATTGTTTATTACCGGTCATCCAAG
>JBMYOR010000181.1:0-5905 GCA_049599535.1 Bacteroidia bacterium
GTTGGTAAACCAGCATATAACCAATATCGAATTTAAGATGGCTTGTAAGCGGTATTTTAAAGCCTGCAAACACACGGTTTTGATCAAAAGTGTTGAACACGATATCCTTACCAAAGTGTATGTGTACCTCGTCAGAGATATTGAATTGTGGTAATTTGGGGTTTGTAAACAATTTAAAAGTTACTGACGATAAAAACCTAATTCGGTTGCTAAAACGGGTACGGTAGTAATCGCCGTTGCCATTGAGCAATTTGTGCCAACGCTGTTCGTTTCTAATTCGCTGCACTAGGGTGGCTCGTCCTACGTTTTGGCGCCATTGCAATTGTTGGTAAATACGATTTTCGTTTTGAAAAGCTTTTTGAGCATTAGGTAGCTCTTGGGCCAGCCACAAATGGGCCGCGCCTGCCACAATAGTTAGTTGGCTATTTACCCAATATGCACCGCCAAGTCTGGCAAAATAAAAATTATCGTCTTGCAAAAAGTTATTACGCCGAGTATGAAAATCGGCTATTAGGCCAAAATGCTCACTAAACCTATTGCTTGAGTTTATACTAAGCCAAACCTGATTTTGAGGTATAATTGTTTTGCTAAGTTGAGCCTTGCCTACAATTGATAAGCATATTATGGCAAAAATTAATGATATACCCTTTTTCATAATATTGGTGTTAAGTGTTTTTTCTAATAAGTTGGTATAGGGTTTCTTGATCAAGAACTGATAAGTAGGGGGTATAATCAATTCCTGCTTTTAGCAAAAAGCGAGTAAGGCTTTGTTTTATTATTTTATTTAGATTATTGCTGTTCCAGGGTTTTTGTATGTAATGGTTAAGTGCTGCCGAGTTTATGGCATCAATGGTATCTTGGTGGGTGGCGAGCCCGGTGAGTAATATCTTTTGAGTGTGTTTAAAAATACCATCTGACTCTATTTTTTTAAGTAATTCAACCCCGCTCATATTGGGCATTACTTGGTCTGAAACTAAAATGGCAATATGGTCACCTTCAACTTCAATTTCATTAATAAGTTCTAGCGCTTCTTCTCCGCTTTCGCAAGTTTCAATTTCAATTAATTCATCAAATTCACTTAGGTCATTTTCTAATGCATTTAGCACCTCGCGCTGATCGTCAATGCAAATAATGTAAATGTTATCCATTGCTTTATCTATTTAATTCTTTTTGAAGCTGCACGCTAAATATGGTGCAGTTTTTATGGCTTTCAACACTCAAATCACCATTGTGCTCGTCAATTATACGCTGCACTATGGTTAGCCCCACACCAAGTCCAAGAGATATGCCAGCTACCTTGGTGGTAAAATTGGGTTCAAATATTTTCTCAATAATTTTAGGCGCAATGCCTACTCCGTTGTCTTTAATTGAAACCACAACACTATGCTCAAAATCTTGAGTTTTAATAGTAATTAGGGCATTTTTTACAGGATGATTAAGTAGACTTTCAATTGCATTTTTGAGTAAGTTAACCCAAACTTGTACCAATTCGCCATGGCATGCTTCAATGGTGGTGGTTGAGTCAAGCTCAAGTTTAATAACTACTTGCCGCGCCATGCTTCTCAAAATGGCTAGTGCCTCTAATATGGTTTTATTTACATCTACATTTTTATGCCAATTTTGATTGGCTATGCCCATAGATTTTATTGAACCAATTACATGTGCGGCTTGGTTCGATGCAATTTCCATATCGTGCAGGGTGTTGCCTAGGTTCCATAAATTGGCCGCATTTGTGGCTTGTTGGTTGTTTTTAAATTGATTAGGATCAATACCTGCTTTTGTAATTCTTTTTTTGCTGCTATTGCTAACATTTAGGTGCTTAGGCCATTTTTTACGCAAATCGCGCTCTTGCTTGCTCGTAATGGTTTGCCCGCTTTTAAAGCCAAGGTCAAAAAGAGCCTTCATATTAGCCGATTCATGCAAGGCAATAAACGATTCTAAATCACCTTGCAAATGACGCAAATTTGCAGTGAGAGCACCTATGGCATTGTTTAGCTCATGGGCTAGCCCGGCCGAAAGTTGCCCGAGTGTGGCTAATTTTTCGGTGCGTATGAGTTTGTTCATTAGGTTTTGTTGCTCTTGCCTTAACTCAGCCGCAAAACCCTGCCTTTGCTTAAGCTCAGCTACTGCTATGCTAAATAAAAAAGCTACAAAATCATCAGAATCATTTGCTTGTATGGTATTAGGATCGTCATTATAATAAAAAACAATGGTAGGTTGGGCAGCAACTACTTTTGAGTAGCTTAAATGCTCTTGCGAAAAAAAACTATAAACGCCAACAAACGAATTACTGTCAGCTTTAAAAACGGGCTCGGTGGCGTGCTTGTCGGGTATAAACCCCACCAACTTACCTGATTTTATGTAAAAAAGCTTGTTGTTAGATTCATTTTGATTGAGCAAAATTTGCCCCTTTTCGAGCACAATTTTTTTATTATCATCACTAAAGTATTTAGTAATAATTTGAGACCTATTAATATGATGGTTAAAAAAACTCATTTGAAAAATCCACTAAGTTGAAGAATTGCAATTAAACCAAAACTTAATAATAAACCTAAAGAGGCAATTACTACCCCAGTTTTGGCCATGTTTTTTGTGCTAATAAGTCCTGATCCAAAAGCCAATGCATTTGGTGGTGTGCTAATAGGTAATGCCATACCCATTGAGCAAGCCAAGGTTGTTATAATTATAATCATTTGAGTGCCGCCAAATGCACTTAATGATGCCACACTTGTGCCCACTACGGCCATAAGCGGTAACAAAAGATTGGCTGTTGCTGTATTTGACATAAAGTTAGCCATTAGGGCTGCAATAATTGCTGCTCCTGCTATAATTAAGTATGGCGAAAATGATTGAAAATCAATGCTTTGAACTAATCTTGTGGCTAAGCCTGTTTTGTCAAGAGCATAACCCAGGGCTATACCACCAGATACCAACCAAAGTACATCCCAGCTTATATTTTTAAGGTCAGATTTATTTATAATGCCTGTAATTGAAAATACGGTAACCGGTATTAGGGCTACCACGTATGAATTCATGCCATGAATAAAATCGGTAAGCCAAAGCAAAATGGTGATGATAAATGTTGCATATACAGTGTATGCTTTTGGGTTTTTTAAAAACCTACCTTTTACTTTAAGCTCAATTTCTTGCTGCGTGGCAGGATAACTTTTTTGTAACAACAACCAGGCAATGGCCATTAAAACTATTACAAAGGGTACAGCAAACATCATCCATTCGCCAAAACCAATGTAGTTATTGCCCGATAAGTATTTGAGCGCAACCGCATTGGGCGGTGTGCCAATGGGTGTGCCAATACCGCCAATATTTGCGGCTATGGGCACCGATAGTAAGAGGCCAATTTTACCTTTATCGGAGCTTTTAAACAAGGCCAAAACAGGGGTGAGTATTGAAAGCATCATTGCCGTGGTGGCTGTGTTGCTCATAAACATTGAAAAAACCGCTGTAATTACCATTATACCCATCATTACAAATTTGGGGTTGCGGCCAAAAGGAGCTAATAGTACTCGAGCTAAATTTTGATCGAGACGGTATTTAGTAGCGGCCATGGCTAAAAAAAAGCCGCCTAAAAATAATATTATTATGGGCGACGCAAACGTGTGTAGTATATCTTGATAAGCAAGCTCTTGACCATAATTTGAATGGTTTGACTTTAAAAAAACTAATGATTTTGTAGAAATCATTACGCTCTCTAGTAAAATAATTACTAATGATGTGGCATAGATTGGTATTGGTTCAAGAATCCAACTTAAGGCGGCAAATAAAAAAATGGCTATTACGCGCTGTTCAATTACTGTGATTCCGTTTAGTGGAATATATGCAGTAGGTACCAAAACCACCAATAGCGGAAGTAAAATGGTGATTATAAGTTTTAAGTATTTCATGTTCAAAAACCCTAAAGGGTTTAAAAAAAGGTCTTCGATATTTTGAATCGAAGACCTTTAAAAGTTGATTAAATATGCTCTTCTAAGTGATGGTGCTCATCAATTAGCGGGCCTCCGTTTATAATTTCTTCAGAGGCTTCTGATGCAAATTTTTCGAAGTTTAAGTGAAACGAGTGTGCCAACTGAATAGCCTTGGCTACGTAGGCACTTTTATCAGCCCAAGTGTTTATTGGGTTTAATATTTCGGCAGGTACATTTTCGCATGTTTTAGGCATGTTTAAGCCAAAAATAGGGTGTTGTTCAAATTCAACATCGTTTAGCTTACCATTTAGTATTGATGCAATCATGGCTCTGGTGTATTTTAATTTAATTCTAGATCCAACGCCATAGGCACCGCCGCTCCAGCCGGTATTAATTAGCCAAACGTTTACGCCTGCCTCAGTCATTTTTTTACTAAGCATGCCAGCATATACGGTTGGGTGCAGTGGCATAAATGGAGCGCCAAAACAAGCCGAAAATGAAGGTACAGGTTCGGTGATACCGGCTTCGGTACCCGCCACTTTAGCTGTGTAACCTGAAATAAAATGGTAGGCAGCTTGGCCAGGAGTTAGTTTAGATACAGGAGGTAATACACCAAAAGCATCGGCAGTTAAAAAGAAAATGTTTTTAGGATTATTGGCAAATGATGGTTGCTGAATGTTATCAATATGATCAATAGGGTAGCTTACACGTGTATTTTGAGTAATGCTGCTATTAGTGTAATCAACTTGCTTGGTGCCATTTTTAAACACAATGTTTTCGAGCATGGCGCCAGGTTTTACGGCCCTAAATATATCGGGTTCTTTCTCTTCAGAAAGATCAATTACTTTGGCATAGCAGCCGCCTTCAAAATTAAAAATGTTGTTCTCTTCGGTCCATCCGTGCTCATCATCGCCAATTAGTTTTCGGGTAGGGTCGGCTGATAGTGTGGTTTTGCCAGTTCCTGATAATCCAAAGAAAATCGAAGTATCGCCAGATTTGCCAACATTAGCTGAGCAATGCATTGGCAATACATTTTTATCAGTTGGTAAAATCATGTTGAGAGCAGAAAAAATGCCCTTTTTCATTTCGCCGGTGTAGGCACTGCCGCCTATAAGGGCCACTTTTTTGGTAAAGTTTAAGATTGAAAAATTACCTTGCCTAATGCCATACTCGCTAGGGTTGTCACATTCGTAACCCGGAGCACAAAGCACCAACCAATCTTCATTAAAATATTGTTGCTCTTGCTCGGTTAAACGCAAAAACATACTATTTACAAAGTAATTAGACCATGCATACTCAGTTACTGTGCGTACGTTTAGCCTATATTTAGGGTCAGCGCAAACGTATCCGTCTCGGGCATAAATATCTTTGCCTGATAAGTAGTTTACCACCTTGTTGTATAATTTGTCAAAGTTGCTAGGCGATATTGGCTTATTAATGTTGCCCCACCAAACTCTATCTTTTGTGTAGTCATCTTTAACTAAGAATCTATCCTGTGGCGATCGGCCAGTAAATTTACCTGTATTTACTGCAAGTGTGCCGTTTTCGGTTTCGGTTCCTTGGCCTAATTCTATGGTTTTATTTTGAAGTGCTTTGGGGCTTAAATTCCAAGCCACGTTGGCATTTTTAATACCATATTTGTTTAAGCTGTAGTCAGTTTTTGAAGCGGTTAATGCGGTCATTTTTTTTGTTTTTAACGGTTAACAATTATTCTCAATTTCCGGTAGATGATCTAACAACTGCTTTGTTTTACACCACCAAAACTAAACCGATAAAAAACACCTATATATGACCGTAGTCATTGTTTTAGAAATAGTAGAAACTACTATTACCTATGTGATTTTTTAGCCAATGATTCAATTATTTGCCGGCATTTAAATTAGAAGTTTAAGCGGCAACAAATCAGCTATTTTTTGCTCAGAGCGTGTCGCCTTTAAGGCAAAAAACAAAATAAAAGGAGTGTCGGTAATTATGCCACCAGT